>DATGZW010000227.1:0-3807 GCA_035297005.1 Patescibacteria group bacterium | reverse complement strand
TCACCTGCGATTCGTGGGTATGCGCATAGCGGCCGATGTTGCGGTGATGGTCGAAGGCGTCGCGCTCGGTCATCAGAATGGTGACGTTGCGGCCGATGGCGTCGGCGGCGGTATAGCCGAACATGACCTCGGCCGAGCGGTTGAAGGTCTCGATCAGCCCACGTTCGTCGCACACCACGATGGCGTCGACCGCAGTGTCGAGGATGCTGTTGAGGCGCTTGACCTGCGCCGCCACGTCACGGTTGGCGCGCGTTACATCCGAGATGTTGCGGATCACCACCAGCACGATATCGTCACCGTCGGGCACCGCCGCCGCCGTCAGCACCACGTCCAGAGCCTTGCCGCCGGGATGCGCAAGCTGCATCGGCGTCGAGTGAGCCTCGCCGATCAGAGTGGCGAAGTTGTTTTCGGCCCAGCTACGGTCGGCGCCGTGGATGAAATCGGCGAAAGCCTTGCCTTCGAACTGGCTGGCGTCGTAGCCGCCCAACAAACGGACGCCGGCCGAGTTGATAAAGGTCACCACTCCGTCGCGGCACAAACACATGCCATCGGGCGACATCTCGAAGATGGTGCGATAGCTATGGCGGGCGGCATTTGCCGTGGCCTCGACGGTGGCAACGGCGGACAGCTTGTCGATGACCGTCAGCAATTCCAGGCCAGAGGCATGGATGTCGTTCAGATATTCCCCGACCTTAGCGTTGTCGCAAGGACCGCAAAACCCGCTGGCGACCATCTCAGACAGCCCCAGGATAGTGTTAAGCGGCGTGCGCAGCTGATAGCTGGCGCTTTCCAGGAAGCGGTTTTTTACCGCAATCGCCGCTTCCGCCTTGGCATTGGCCTGCGACAGCTCGTCGATGGCGGTTTCCAGCGCCTCGCGTTCCGGGCCGCGCGCGGTCTGCGGCGTGCCGCGGCGCAAATAAAGGGCGAGCATGACACCCCACGACACCAACAGCGCCGCATCAATCACCACGCTCACCGCATTGAAAACCGACATCCCCAGCCTAAACGCCTCATTGCCCCCGGTCGCTGCCGGCCTGCTCCCGCGATCCGGGATCCCCGCCCCGACGGAGAGCCGAGAGAGTGACTTAAAACCGTTAACAATTCCACGGGATAGTGCGAATCCCGCCTCAGGATTCGTGCGGCAACGCCTCTAAAGAGGCGGCAACCAGACGCTGCATGGTCTCCGAGCGAGCGTGACCGTCACCACCGGCACGGCAATCGTTCTCGACGGCAGCGGCGCATTCAGCCAAAGCGGCGCAACCGAAGTTCGAAGCAACACCACACAAACGATGCGCGTCGCGGGCAATTCCTTCTTTATCGCCGGCCTGCCAATGGCGCGACAACTCCTCAGCGGTTTCGCGGATCGAATCGCGGGCGGCATCGCACAATTCCAGCAGGCGCTGCGCATCCATGGCGTCGGCCAGCAATGCGATGCGGGCGGTATCGAGGATCGGCATCTCGATGGCCTCCTCAGCAGCAGCAGGAGCCTCGGCCACGGACGGTGCAGCGACGGCGAACAGCGGGGCCAGCGCTTCTTCGATGGCCCCCATGTGCAACGGCTTGCGCACCACGGCGTTCATGCCGACGGCCATGTACCGCTCGACCTCGGCCGGGCTAAAATTGGCGGTCAGTGCCAAAATAGGAATGCGGGCTTTGCGCGGGTCGGCCAAAGCGCGGATATGCCGGGTCGCCTCGATGCCATCCATGCCGGGCATGCGGATGTCCATCAGCACGACGTCGAAGTCGCCCTCCTCGACTGCCACCACAGCTTGCGCGCCATCACTGCAACTGCTCACCGAATGGCCGGAGCGTTCCAGAAAGGCCTTTGCCACCTTGCGGTTGACGTCGTTGTCCTCGACCAGCAAAACGAACAGCGGCGGCAATTCCTCGGCATAATCGGCCTCGGCGCTGGGCCACGAGAGCCCCGCCCGTCCGGTCATGTCGAGCAAGGCGTGCACCTCCATCTCGGCGAAGGGGCGGGCCGCTTCGCGTTCCATATATAGGATTGCCTGCACCCGCCCGCTCCAGGTCACCGGCGCGCAGAACACCGACACCGGGCGGTCGAGCAGGCTGGCGTCATAGGCGAAAGACGACAGGCGGACATCGGCGATGGTGACCACCCGCCCCTGCAACACCTCGGCCAGCAACAGCGGCGGCAACCGCAAGGGCAGGCTCGCTGCCGACTGGCTAGCCCGCGCCAAGGCGACGCCGCGCCGGCTTACCAGCAATCCGCCCGAGGCCTGCGCATTGGCGAGCAGCAATCGTAAAAAACTGCTGGCCAAGCCGTCAAGTGACAGTCCTTTAGTGGCCGCCATGACTTTTCAAACTCCATCCCATCCCGGATGGGACTTTATTCAAGTCGAGCCCTGGCGGCAACATCCCTTTGTTCCTATTAAGGCAATGCCGTAAAAGCGAATTTTTGTTTCGCAATTAACTTACATTGATCGTTGTAAAAATACATCGCCATCACCCGGCACCATGAAGCTTTAATGTCGAGCGGCCGGCAACATTGACTTTGATGGCTCGCTCCACAAGAGTGCCTCCGGGTTATACTTTTCCTCCTGGCATGACACTGGCCCCGAGGACGGAACATTGGCGATGGTCGGCTTGCAGCTTCCCCTCAAACGTTTGGACGGACGGGCAATGTCGAAAGACGTGGGACAGCCTGACAACGGCAGAATCGACCTGGACCGCTTGACGGCCCTGGTGCCGTGCCTTGACTACGCTTTCCAGCCGGTCGTCAACATCGCCACCGGCCATTGCTTCGGGTACGAGGCGCTGCTGCGCCATCACGACGCCTGCGGCTATGCGACCCCGCGCGACTTTTTCGACGCCTGCGCGGCGGGTGGCATGCTGGATGTGGCACAGATGCAGCTTTGGGAAAAGGCGGTGGCCAAGTTCGCCGGGCTGTCGGGCGGCCGTGGCGCGCGCCTGTTCCTAAACATCGACAGCCGGTCGTTCGACGGCACCGATCTGCTGACCCACCACATCAAGGGCTTGCTGGCCCATTACGATCTGCCAGAAAGTGCCGTCGCCTTCGAATTGACAGAGCAGCCTCCAGTCATTTCTGACGACCCGCGCCAATGGATCAAACCGTTCAAGGCCACCAGTTGCAAGCTGGCACTGGACCGCTTCGGCGGCATGGCCTCCGGTTCAGCCCTGCTGTATGCCAGCGAGCCGGACTTCATCAAGATCGACCCGTTCTTCGTTCTTGGCGTGTCTCATGATTCGCGCAAGAAGCTGCTGCTGTCGCAGATGGTCGGCGTCGCCCATTTGCTGGGGATCATGGTCATTGCCGTCGGTGTCGAGACGGAAAAGGACTTTCTGACCTGCAAAGAGATCGGCTGCGATCTGGTCCAAGGCTTCCTTATTTCGCGCCCAGTGCTCGACGTCGAGACCCTGCCGTCGAACTATGCCGCCATCGAGGAACTGAGCCGTAACGACCGCCGCCATAAGCGCTCGGACCAGAAGATCATCCTCGATCAAATGGAGCACATCGAGGCCTTGCCTGTCGATGCCGAGATTACCGCCGTATTCGACTGCCTGCGCCACGACACCCAGCGCACCTTCGTCCCCATCGTCGATCACATGGGCCAGCCGCTGGGCATCGTCCGCGAAAGCAACATCAAGAACTACGCCTATTCGCCGTTCGGCAAGGATCTGATTTCCAACAAGGGCTTGGGCCGCAAGCTCAAGGATTTCATCGTCCGCTGCCCGGTCGCCGATCTGCACCAGCCGGTCGAAAACATCATCTCGATCTATTCGGGCGAGGACGAGGCCGACGGCATCATGTTGGTCGATCAGATG
>DATGZW010000226.1:0-3589 GCA_035297005.1 Patescibacteria group bacterium | reverse complement strand
GTCGAACTCGCGCACCAGATCGGCGGCTTCGTCATGTCGGCCAGAGAACTTGGCGCCGACCCTTGCCGTCAGATCGCCCTTGGCCAAGCGAGTGGCGGCTTGGCGCAGATCGGAAATGGGCCGCGACAGATAACGGGCAATGACATAGCTGAGTCCGGCGCAACTGAACAGTTCCAGCAGAATGGTCAGTTGCAGGCGCGAGCGGCGGCTTTCCGGGCTTTCCGGCAAGCCGCCGTTTTTGGCGCGGACGGTCAGGCAGTAGCTGCCCGACTGGCCACGGGCGACGATGCTGGTGGAATTCTTGGAGCGCGGGCCGCAATCAGACGCCGCATTGGTGGCTGACAACTTCAGTTGCAACAAGGTGCTGTCGCCGCTATGGGCCAGGAACTTGTCGAGAGCCTCGGGGCCGAACCGCTCGAACAGCACCACCGCCGTGTCGGCGTACAGCGAAAAGGCGTTGTCCACCGCCGCCTGGGATTCCGGCAGATAATACGTCACCAGCGCCAGAATAGTGCCGACGGTAACCAACTGTACCGACACCGACCACAACAGGATCTTGCCGAACAGCGTCCGCGCCAGCGCCATCACGAGGCTTTGCCGCCGAGCAGAACATAGATATAGCCGGCGTTACGGACCGTCTTGATGCGGACTTCGGTGCCCTCGTCGGGGTCCAGCTTGCGCCGCAATTTGCTGACCAGGGTATCGACGTTGCGGTCGATCTTGTTACCGTTCTGGCGACCGAAAGCGGCTTGCGACAACTCGTCGCGGCCAACCACCTGCCCGGCTTTGCCGAGGAAGAATTCCAGCAGGCCGAATTCCGCCGAGGTCAAATCGAGCAGCGCGTTGCGGCACCATGCTTCCCGCGAGGATGCGTCCAGTTCGACGTCGTCGATGGCCAGCCGAGGCGCGCAGGCGGGGGCCGAGGCGACCGGTTTTGTCTCCGCCTTGGTCCGGCGCAGGACGGCGCGGATGCGGGCCACCAACTCGCGGGGATTGAACGGCTTGGATACATAATCATCGGCGCCAATTTCCAGCCCAACGACGCGATCGACGTCGTTGTCCTTGGCCGTCAGCATGATGACCGGGACTTCCGAGCGCTTGCGAAATTCCTTGAGCAGTTCGAACCCTGAGCGTCCAGGCAGCATGACATCGAGGATGACCAGATCGACGGCGTCGGGAGTGGCCGCCCAAAAGGCGGCGCTATCATGCGCGGCGCTAACCGTGAAGCCTTCCGGCTCCAGGTATTCGCGCATCATCTCGATCAGTTCGACATCGTCGTCGACCAGCAGCAGGCGGGGCGGGTTCATCATCAGAATTTATATGAAAATCCAAGCCGCAACGAGGTTTCGGCGGAGTCGTTGTCGGTGCCCGGCAACCGCCCCGAAGCCGTATTCGGCGTAAGCTGGAGGGTGCCGTATTCGACCGCGGTAAACGCGGTGAACCCGGTCGCCACGGCATAGCCAAGCCTGACTCCGCCGCGCCACACCGGATCGTTGTCATTCTCGGCACCGTCCCGCGAGACCAAACGCCGATGGTCGCTCTGGTCGGCTTGATCCGGCTGCGTCAGCAGACCGGCGGCAAGATCGACCGACAGCATCCAATGCGGCGCCACCGCATAACGCGTCACTCCGCCGATCAGAAACCGCTCTGCCGGTTCGGCCGCGCCGGGCACGACGATGCCCAAAGGCGTGTCGGCGGTTTGTGTTCCCATTTCCACATAAGGCGTCCAGCGGACACCTTTGCTCAGCGCATAGCCCTTGCCCAAGGTCTGTGAAAAAGTGCGGAAGCCATCATTGGCAAGGCTGGCCAAAAGCGCCTCGTCACCGCCGAAAACCGGCGCGTCGCCTTGCGCTGGCGGACCAAAATCCCCCATGCCGGCAAGTGCCGCCGGGGCGTGAGCAAGGGCCGGCAGCAAGCCGAGCAGAAGAACGAAACGGCGAAACATGGCGGTTGCGGCGGCTTTCAAAACGCAGGGACGACGCGATGATACACGACTTACAACCAGCGGCTCAAGAGCATCGACGGCCAGACATCCGAAGGGGGTAAACGGTTGGCCTCGCCACCACAGCTTTACATGACTCGGCCTTACGGGATCACGCGCTGACTTTCCGGCCCGCCTCTTTCTGCCAGAAGTTACGAAGCGTGGCGGCGTCGCCTTTGAAAATGTTTCGATCACAACGATCCACGCCCGAGACGCTGCGTGCCCGCGCCCCGCGCGGGCCGCCATTCTCGGTGTCTCCAGCATATTGCCAGAAATGCCATCCCTTGGCGCTCCAGGCGCCGGGCAATTGCGGTTCGGTGCGATAATCGGCAAGCCACAGAGGGCAACTCGCCAGGATCGAGTGTTCGGTGACGGCACCGCCCAGACTGTGCCTGGGGTTGCCCATCGGTTCGCCATCGGCCCAAGAGGCATTGGTGTAAATCAGCGGGCGCCGGCCGGTGGCATCGAGAACCGCCCGGACAAAATCCTCCGCTTGGCGAAGACGCATGGTGTTCGAGGGGTTCTGGTCGTTGAATTCAAAATCCAGGGCCATCAACGTGGTCGGGCCGGGCCGCGCCGACGCCAGAAACATCAACGCCTGATCGACGCCGGAATGCTGGTGCGTGCCATAGTGATAGGCTCCCCAGAGGAGACCTGCCGCTTCGGCCTGAGAGCGGCGTTTCGCATACATGGGGTCGCGCCAATCGCCGCCTTCGCTGGCCTTATGAATCACGCCAAGGATGTTGCTTCTTTTGCGGGCCAGCATGAAGTCGTGAACGGTAGTCATATGGCTGATGTCGATGACAGCATCCAATTTGGCCGGACGCTTGATCACGGCGGTCCTGACGGGGCGCGTCTCAGATGCCAGCACTGGCGCCGCTGCCAAACTCAGCAGTCCGGCGAGCATCCCTCTTCGAGTCAGCATTTTCATCGACCACATAAGCTTTGACGTGGGCGGAAACTGCCGCCTCATGGGCCATAGTATCACAGTGGGTGGTGAATCGCAAAATGAGGGAAGGCCGCCTCACGGCTCCGAACTCAGATTAATGCGCCTTATGGGGCTCGACGTCGTCTTCGGTGACGATCGGGCTCGCCTGCGAACCGGTCATGGGCAGCGGACCAGACCGATCCAGTAGTCTTCAATCAGATGGACAGCCTGAAATAGCTCCTCGATACCCACCGGTTTGGTGACGAAGCCAGCCGCTCCCAGGTGATAGGAGGTCAGGATATCGGACTCGACATCCGAGGTCGTCATCACCACCACCGGGATGCTGGATAGCCGGGCGTCGGCCTTCAGCGCCTTGAGCACCTCGCGCCCATCCATCCTGGGCATATTCAGGTCGAGAAGGATCAGATCCGGCCTCGCCGCGTCCTCCTGGGCCAGGAACGCCATGGCCTCGACACCATCCTTGGCGATGCTGGCCTGACAGAGAAAGCGCCCCTCGGTGATGGCGGTCTTGATCAGGTGAACGTCGCCCGGTTCGTCGTCGACGATCAGAATATGAAACGGATGCTTGGAGATTGGCGCTTGCATCATCATGCGTCCTGAGTTGCGGGAAGAGAGAGGCAAACGCAGGTGCCGCCATCCTCACCGGATTCGATCCATGC
>DATGZW010000225.1:0-5167 GCA_035297005.1 Patescibacteria group bacterium | reverse complement strand
GCATCGAGAATGACCCCGAAGCCTTGCTGTCCGAGCAGATGGAAGCCTCGCTTTATCTCAACAGCCCCTATCACCATCCGGTGATCGGCTGGCGCAATGAGATCGAGCGTTACAAGGTCGAGGACGTCATCGCCTTTCATCAGCGCTGGTACGCCCCCAACAACGCCGTGCTGGTGGTGTCGGGCGACATTACCGCCGCGCAGTTGAAGCCGTTGGCCGAGAAATACTACGGCGTCATTCCGCCGCGTCCGGTGCCGGTGCGCGCCCGTACCGAGGAACCGCCGCCTGTCGTCGCCCGCACCGTCGAGTTGCGGGATCCCGACGTGCATCAGCCGTCGTGGGAGCGTCTGTATCTGGCCCCCAGCTATCACAAGGGCGACACGCAATACGCCTATCCTTTGCAGGTGCTGTCCGAGGTCATCGGCGGCGGGGCGACCGGGCGGCTGTACAAGGGCTTGGTGGTCGATCAAAAGGTGGCGTCCTACGCTTCGTCCGGCTATGACCCGGCGGCGGTCGATCTGACCAGCTTCTCGATCGCGGCCAGCCCCAGCCCCGGCATCGAGGTGGCGAAGTTGCAGGAGTCGCTGGTCGCGCTGATCCAGTCGATCGCCACCACCGGCGTCACCGACGAGGAAGTTCGCCGCGCCAAGGACCGCCTGCAAGCCAATGTCGCCTATGCCAAGGATTCCTTGCATACCGGCGCCCGCGTGCTTGGCGGGGCCATCGCCAGCGGCCAGACCGTCGATGACGTCGAGGCGTGGCCGCAGCGCATCGCCGCAGTGACGACCGAACAGGTCAACGCGGCGGCGCGCGCCGTGCTGAAAGACGAAGGCTCGGTCACCGGGCTGTTGCTGCCGGGTCCGGGCGGCACCGATGAGAATGGCGAGCCCCGGCCAAGCCGGGCGGGTAGCTCGATGGGAAGGGACTTGCGATGAACCTGCGCCGATATATCGTCCTCGCCGCGCTGTGCCTGTTGCCGATGGCTCCGGCGCAGGCCTTCAACGTCGAGCCGGTGGTCAGTCCCCAAGGCGTCGAGGCTTGGCTGGTCCAGGACCACAGCAACCCGATCATCTCGCTGAGCGTCGCCTTTCGCGGCGGTTCCGCCACCGACCCCGTGGGCAAGACCGGTCTGGCCTATATGACCGCCAGCCTGCTCGACGAGGGCGCTGGCGACATGGACAGCCAGACCTTCCAGGGCAAGCTGGAGGATCTGGCCATCTCGTTGGGCTTCACCGCCGGTGAGGACGCCTTTCGCGGCCATCTGAAGACGACGTCGCATAACCGCGACGCCGCTTTTGACATGTTCCGCCAATCCTTGACGCAGCCGCGCTTCGACGCCGATGCGGTGGAGCGTATTCGCGGCCAGATCCTGTCCGAGCTGACCCGCGAACTGCAAGACCCCGACGCCATCGCCGGCCGCGCCTTCGCCAAGATGCTGTATCCCGACCACCCCTATGGTCTGGCGGTGGACGGCGTGCCCGACACCATCAAGGCGATCTCCATCGCCGACCTCAAGGCGTATGGGCCGCAGCATCTGGGCCGCGACGTGATGTATGTGTCGGTGGTCGGCGATATCTCGCCGGAGGAATTGGGGCCGCTGCTTGACAGCACCTTCGCCGGTCTGCCCGCGACCTCGGCGCCGATTGCCGTGGCCGAGGCTGCCCCCGACGCCACCGGTAAGGTCGAGGTCATTCACCGGGCCATCCCGCAAAGCGTGGTCGAGTTCGGCGAAGCGGGCCTCAAGCGCGCCGATCCCGACTGGTACGCCGCCTATGTGATGAACTACGTTTTGGGCGGCGGCGGCTTTTCGTCGCGGCTGATGACCGAGGTGCGGGTCAAGCGCGGTCTCGCTTATGGCGTCTATAGTTATCTGCTGCCGCGCGACCACTCGGCGATGATCGGCGGCGGCGTCGCCACCCGCAATGACCGCGTCGCCGAAAGCCTGCAATTGATCCGCAGCGAATGGGCGCATATGGCCGAAGGCGGCGTTTCGGCGAAGGAATTGGCCGACGCCAAGACCTATCTGACCGGGTCGTTCCCCTTGCAGATGGATTCGACCGAAGCCATCGCCTCGCTGATGATCACCATTCAGATGGATCATCTGGGCATCGATTATCTGGACCGCCGCAACGGCCTGATCAACGGAGTGAGCCTGGACGACGTCAAACGCGTGGCCCGCCGGCTGCTCGACCCGCAGAAGCTGACCGCCATCGTCGTCGGCGACCCGCAGGGGCTGTGATGTTCCTCCCCCTCGACCCCGTCCCAGGGATCGAGGGGGCTGAAACAGCCTGTAACAGGGACTTTATTGGCCGGCTTCCGCCTGCGTGCTATGGTGCGCCGCTCGACCGCTAGGCTGTGCTGGAATCCCCTTGAGTAAAAAGAACAAAATCAATCTCGACCATTCGACCTGGCTGCTGATCCGCCGTTTGGTGCAGGAGGGCGTGACCCCTTACCTGTGGCGGGTTTGGGCTGCGTTCGGCTGCATGGCGATGGTGGCGGCGACCAGTGGCGCCTTGGCTTATATGATGAAGCCGATGGTCGACGACGTCTTCACCCGCAAGGATTCGTCCATGCTGTGGCCGGTCGCCGGGGCGGTGGTGATTACCTCGCTGATCAAGGGGTTGGCCACCTATGGCCAATCGGGCCTGCTGGCTTGGCTGGGTCTGCGCATCATCGCCGACATGCAGAACCGCCTGTTCGAGCACCTGCTGCGCATGGATTTGCGCTTCTTCCACGAGGGCGCGACCGGCAAGCTGGTGTCGCGCTTCACCGTCGATATCAACATGATGCGCGGTGCGGTGTCCAACGGCCTGACCAGCCTGGGCAAGGAACTGCTGACGGTGGTTTTCCTGGTCGGCGTGATGTTCTATCAGGACTGGCTGCTGGCCTCGGTGTCGTTCTTCGCCTTCCCGCTGGCGATTCAGCCGATCGTCAAGCTGGGCCGCCGCATGCGCCGCGTCACCGCCAACACCCAAGAGCAGATGGGCCTGTTCAACACCCTGTTGGAGCAAAGCTTCCAGGGCATGCGCATGGTCAAGGCCTATGGGATGGAGCAGTACGAGCGCAGCAAGATCGAAGACATCGCCGAATTGCTGTTCCGTCTGGTCTATAAGGCCAACCGGGTGCGTGCCGCCTCTAGCCCGATCATGGAAACCCTGGGCGGCATGTCGGTCGCCGTGGTGGTGGTTTATGGCGGCAGTCAGGTGATCTCGGGCGAGACCACCACCGGCGCTTTCTTCTCGTTCATGACGGCGCTGCTGATGGCCTATCAGCCGGTCAAGAACCTCGCCAATTTGAATACCTCGCTGCAAGAAGGTCTGTCGGCGGCACAGCGGGTGTTCGCCGTGCTCGACACCCAGCCGTCGATTCTCGACAAGCCGGACGCGCAAGCCTTGGCGATCAGCGGCGGCGCGGTGCGCTTCGACGACGTGATGTTCAGTTATGACGGCGACCGCCCGGCGCTGGATCATCTCAGTCTGATGGTTCCGGCGGGCCAGAAAGTGGCGCTGGTCGGCAGTTCGGGCGGCGGAAAATCGACCATCCTCAATCTGATTCCGCGCTTCTACGATGTCAGTAGCGGGCGCGTCACCATCGACGGCCAGGATCTGCGCGACGTCACCATCTCCTCGCTGCGCGCCAACATCGCCTTGGTCAGCCAGGAAGTCAGCCTGTTCGACGACACCGTGCGCGCCAACATCTCGTTCGGCCGCTTCGCCGCCACCGACGCCGAGATCGAGGAAGCCGCCCGCAACGCCGCCGCGCATGAGTTCATTTCGCGCCTGCCCGAAGGCTATGACACCGTGGTCGGCGAGCATGGCGTCAAACTGTCCGGCGGTCAGCGTCAGCGTCTGTCGATTGCCCGCGCCATGCTGAAGAACGCGCCGATCCTGCTGCTTGACGAGGCCACCTCGGCGCTTGATACGGAATCGGAACGTCAGGTGCAAAGCGCCTTGGAGGTGCTGATGCAAGGCCGCACCACCATCGTCGTGGCGCATCGCCTGTCCACCATCGTCGATGCCGATTTGATCCATGTCATCGACCATGGCCGCGTCGTCGAATCTGGCGCACATGCCGAATTGCTGGCCAAGAACGGCATCTATGCCCGCCTGCACGCACTGCAATTCGCCGAGGAGGGAACTTCCCCCGCGCTGCCTGCGCCATTGGTGCCGCCGACCGAAGCAAGGGTCTGACCGGCATGAGCCTGACCAAAAGACTGTCAAAGGCGCTCAAGACGCTGTCCAAGACCGACCGTGTGCGGGCGGCGCTGTGCTGGTTGGGCTCGCTGTATATTCGCTTGGTGCGCGTCACCGGGCGCTGGGAACTGGTTAACGGCGCGGTTCCTGCCGCCTATTGGGACCACGACAAGCCGTTTCTGCTGGCCTTTTGGCACAGCCGCATTCTGATGATGCCCTATTGCTGGCGGCGCGGGCAGCCGATCAACATGCTGATTTCGCAGCACCGCGACGGCGCGCTGATTGCCCGCACGGTGTCTCATTTCGGTATCGATACGGTGCCCGGCTCGACCACGCGCGGCGGCTCGGCGGCGTTGCGCGGCATGCTCAAGGCATTGAAGGCGGGGCAATGCGTCGGTATCACCCCCGACGGTCCGCGCGGTCCCCGTATGCGCGCCGCCGAGGGCGTGGTGCAGATTGCCCGCATGAGCGGCGTGCCGGTGATCCCGGTCGCCTATTCGACCTCGCGCCGCCGCCTGCTGAGCAGTTGGGACCGCTTCTTGGTGGCGTGGCCGTTTTCGCGCGGAGTGATCGTCTGGGGCGATCCCATCGAGGTGCCGTCGGGTGCGTCGCCGCAAGTGATGGCGGAGAAGCGTCAGCAGGTCGAGGATTCCCTGAACGCCATCACCGCCGACGCCGACCGCCGTATGGGCCACGCGCCGGTAGCGCCGCAGGACTGGCCGACGCCATGATCCTGACCCTGTATCGCGGCTTGACGACGATCGGCGCGCCGCTGATCTCGATGTTCCTGGCGCGGCGCATGGCGCGCGGCAAGGAAGACCGTCTGCGCTTCGGCGAGCGCAAGGGCGCAGCCGGCATTGCTCGCCCGTCTGGCCGCGTGGTGTGGCTGCATGCCGCGAGCGTCGGCGAGTCGTTGTCGATGCTGCCGGTGATCGAGCGCATCCAGGCGCAGCCCGATACCACCGTGCTGGTCA
>DATGZW010000224.1:0-2587 GCA_035297005.1 Patescibacteria group bacterium | reverse complement strand
TCGTGGCCAACCGGCCGGGGCACGTGTCCCCCCCAGGTGCTCAGAGGCACAGGGGGCGAAGGGTGGCTCCCGGCAAGCTGGCCCGCTTAAAGCCGATCAACACCGGTTATCGGCTTATGGACGGGATGAAGGGTACAGGGGGATTGTTCACACTTAAAGGCCGTCATTGCAGGCACAAGGCCGGGCACGACGATATATGGATTCTTACCCCCCGCGCCGGGCCGAGAAGGTCACCGCTTCTTCTGCGGCGCGGATCAGTGCGCGGGCTTTGTTCCAGCATTCCTGATGTTCTGATTCGGGCACGGAATCGGCGACAATGCCGGCACCGGCCTGAATATAGACGGTGCCGTCTTTGACCAGGGCGGTACGCAGGGCGATGCAGGTATCCAGCGAGCCGTTGGCGGCAAAATAGCCGATGCAGCCGGCATAGAAGCTGCGCCGTTCGGTCTCCAACTCGTCGATGATTTCCATGGCGCGGACCTTGGGCGCGCCCGACACGGTGCCGGCGGGGAAGCCGGCGAACAGGGCGTCCATGGCATCGTGATGCTTGCGGTCGAGCGTGCCTTCGACGTTCGATACGATATGCATGACATGCGAATAAAGCTCGATGACCATCTTTTCGGTCACCTTGACCGAGCCGATCTCGGCCACGCGCCCCACATCGTTGCGGCCTAAATCAAGCAGCATCAGATGTTCGGCCAATTCCTTGGGATCAGCCAGTAGGTCGGCGGCCAGTTCCTTGTCCTCGGCCTCGTTGGCGCCGCGCTTGCGGGTACCGGCGATGGGGCGGATGGTCACCGTCTCGTCGCGTAAGCGGACCAGGATTTCCGGGCTGGAGCCAACCAGCGAATAGCCGCCGAAATCGAGGAAGAACAGGAACGGGCTGGGATTGGTGCGGCGCAGGGCGCGATAAAGCGCGAAGGGCGGCAGCTTGAATGGCATGGTCAGGCGTTGCGACAGCACCACCTGGAAGATGTCGCCAGCCAGGATGTAGTCCTGAGCCTTGGCCACCATCGCCTTGAACTGGTCGGGACTCATATTGGCGGTGGCTTCGGGCATCGGCTCGTCATCGACCGAACCGTCGCGGCCATAGGGCAGCGAGCGTTCGAAATCGGCGATGACGTCGGACAACCGCTCGCAAGCCTGGGCATAGGCGGCGCGGGCGTTGATGCCCGGCTGCGGGCGCGCAGGCGTGACCACGGTGACGGAATCATCGACATTGTCGAAAATCGCCATCACCGTCGGGCGCAGGAATACGCCATCGGGAACGCCGATGGTGTCGGGATTGGCGTCGGGCAGGCGTTCGACCAGCCGCACCGTGTCATAGCCCATATAGCCGACCAGACCGGCGGCCATCGGCGGCAAATGCGCGGGCAGGTCGATCTTCGACTCGGCGACGACGGCGCGCAGTGAGGCGAGTACGCCTTCCGCCGCACCCACCGGGCAGGGCTGGAAGGCCTGCGGGTCGAAGCGGGCTTGACGGTTGATTTCGGCAACCTCACCCCGGCAGCGCCAGATCAAATCGGGCTTGAGCCCGATGAACGAATAGCGCTCGCGCTTGGAGCCGCCCTCGACCGATTCCAAAAGGAACGAATTCGGGCGTCCATCGGCCAGCTTGAGCATGGCCGAAACGGGGGTTTCCAGGTCGGCGACCAGCTTGGTCCACACGACCTGAGCCTCGCCCGCGTCGTAGCGGGTCTTGAAGCTGTCGAAATCAACGGGAGTCTTCATTTCTCGCTGAACTGCTGTTCGATCAGGGCGTTGTGAACAGTCACGCCGTAATCCTTCTCCAGGGCCGCGACATATTGTTGCATGACGTCGGCGGCGATTGCCTGACTCAGTTGCTGGCGAGTCTGGGTGAAAGCTGCGGCCTGGGCCTGCGGATCGGCGGGGATCACCGATTTCAGGCGAGCCACCATGCTGCCGCCGGGCAGTGCGACGACAGCGACGCCGCCCAACTGCGCCTTGAACATTTCGGACACCAACATCGGCGAAACCGGGCTGGTTTCGCTGGGCGCGCGGGTGAACGGCTTGGTGGTATCAACCTTCAGCGTGCCGGCGACGGCGGCGACCGACTCGCCCTTTTTTAAACGCTCGGCGGCGGCATCGGCCTGCTTGCGGGCGGCCTGTTCCTTCTGGTCCTGGTTCCAAGCGGCCAGCACCTGATCCTTGACCGAAGCGAAGGGCTTCAGCGCCGGCGCGGTGACACTGTCCACATGCAGGACGAAATAGCCGGCATTGTTCTCCAACTGCGTGACTTCGCTGGTAGAGCCTTGGCCGGTGGTGAAGGCCATCTGCAACAGAGCGGGCGAGGTCGGCAGGCTGGGCACCGGCTTGCCGTCGGCGTCATGGCCTTGGGCGTCGAGAGCGGCGACTTTGATCGGCTTGACGTTGACGGTGCCGGCGGCTTCCTCGACCGAGGCGCCCGAACCGATGGAGTCTTCCAGCTTGGTCGAGAGGGTATAAAGACGGCTCAGCGCTTCGTCATTGACCAGCGACTGGATGATTTGCCCGCGCACGTCGGCCAGCGGCTTGGTCTGGCTGGGGGCACTGGAGGATACGCGCATTACGTGCCATCCAAGCGGGC
>DATGZW010000223.1:0-13453 GCA_035297005.1 Patescibacteria group bacterium | reverse complement strand
GGGCGACCAGATGACCGCGCTGGCGGCGCGCTGCATCGAGATTTGCGCCGAATTGCAGCGTGAACAGGCTACCGGCCATGCCTGGGACGCCTTTTACGACGATCCGCGCGCCGAACAGGTGATGTGGACGGTGCTGGTGCGCATCTCGGAAAGCTTCCGCCGCTTCGATGCCCGCCGCGACTGGTTCATCGGCTTGATGCAATACACCCCGCAAGCGGTCAGCATCGCCAACAACGCCTTTCTGCCGCTGCATCCCCATGCGGGGCATGGCGCTCCCGACAAACCGCGCCCGCCCTTTGCTTTGGCCGAGTTCAACATTCTGTTCGCGGCCCTGTTCGCCCCGCTGCGCCAACTGTCGGCGATCCAGCAGCGGCGTTTCGAACATGATTTCGGCGTCCCCGCCGAGCGGGTATTCGGGCCGTTGCTGTCGCATCTTGACGGTGCCGTTCAATCTCTTTGAGCGGGAAATTACCGCCCTCGACTCGCCGTCCTTTTGATGGAGCCGCGTCCCGCTCTGGGATAGACTGCCGCGCCGTTCCCCCCAACGTGATGAGCCCATGACCGCCTTTGCGCGCCTTGCCGTATTCGATGTCGACGGCACCCTGATCGACAGCCAGCACAATATCGTCGCCGCCATGGCCGCCGCCTATGCGGCGCATGGCGTGGCCGCGCCGCATCCCGACGCGGTGCGCCGCATCATCGGGCTGTCCCTGGTCGAAGCGGTGGCCCGCCTGTCGCCCGAGGAAGACGACTCCCGCCATCTGGCCATCGCGCATTCTTATAAAGAGGCGTTCTCGACCCTGCGCCAACGCGCCGACCATTTCGAGCCGCTCTATCCCGGCGCGGTCGAGGCGCTGGCGGCGTTGGAAGAGGCGGGCTGGCTGCTTGGCATCGCCACCGGCAAGACCCGGCGCGGCCTGGATTCGATGCTGGAACGGCACGGCTTCAATGGCCGCTTCGTCACCTTGCAGACCGCCGACGGCAACCCCGGCAAGCCGCATCCCGGCATGCTGTTGCGGGCGCTGGCCGAAACCGGCATGGCTGCCATCGACAGTGTGATGATCGGCGATACTATTTTTGACATGATCATGGGCAAAAGTGCCGGCGTGCACACCGTCGGTGTCACTTGGGGCTACCATCCCCCTGCGGATCTGGTCGAGGCCGGGGCTGAAGCGATGGTTGATGAGTATTCCAGTCTGCCGCCTGTGGTGGCCGGACTGTTCGGGAGGACTGAATGCGCCTTGGGACAATCCTGAAGCTGGCCGTCCTGGCCGGGATGATCCTGGTCGTTGCCCTGGTGGCGGTGGTCAAGTCGATCAATGTCGAACGCTATCGCAGCGTTCTGGCGCAGTCGGTCAAGGCGGCGACAGGCCGCGATCTGGTGGTGCGGGGCAAGATCACTCTGAAGTTGTCGGTGACGCCGTCGCTGATCGCCGATGATGTGGTGTTCGCCAACATGCCCGGCGGTTCGCGCCCCGAAATGTTGACGGTGCAGCGCCTGACCGCCGATATTGGCCTATTCGCGCTGCTGCATCGCGAGGTGCGGATCACCCGGCTGGTGCTGATTGCCCCCGATCTGCTGCTGGAACGCGATGCCAAGGGCCGCGCCAACTGGCAGTTCGACCAGTCCCGCCTGGAACAGGCTCCCAATGCCGGGGCCGCGTCGGGCACGCCGACGACCTTTCACATCGGGCAAATCCGCATCGAAGGCGGACATTTGGCCTATCGCGATGTCACTGGCGCCGCCGCGCAGACGCTTGACATTCAATTGCTCACCATCGACGCCGACAATGTCGGCATGCCGTTCGGCGTGGCGATGAAGGGGCGCTGGAACAACGAGCATCCGGTGGAGGTGTCGGGCCTGCTGGGGCCGGCTTTGAGCTTCGGCGTGCCCGGCAAGCCCTATCCGATCAAGCTGAAAGCGGTGCTGCCCGGTCTGGTCACGCAGCTTGACGGCAACCTGACCGAGGACGTCAAGAGCGGTCCGTTGCTGGCGCTGAAGTTGTCCGCCGATGCCGGCGATGTCAGCGAGGCGGCTCGTCTGGTCGGGCTGACCATGCCGGCGCTGGGGGCGGGCAAGCTCAGTTTGATGCTGTCCGGCCCGATCGCTACGCCGCAGTTGCTGGATATCGACGCCGCCATTGGCCGCAAGGGAGCGGCGGCGATGACCATGCGGGGCAGCGTCAAGCACCCGCTGGAGGGACGCGGAGTCGATCTGTTGATGACTGCCGAGGGCGAGAATCTGGCCGGCTTCAACAAGCCGCTGGGTCTGGCGCTGCCGGAACTGGGGCCGCTGCGGATAGCGGGACGGCTGTCCGATATCGACGGCGGCTGGCGCTTGGGCGAGATGAAGGGAAGCTTGAGCAAAAGCGACCTGACCGGAGACGTCATCCTGCGCCTGCCGCATGGCCGCCCGACGGTCGAGGCGCATTTGGCCTCGGCGGTGGTGAATGTCGATGAATTGCAGGGGCCGCATGCCGAGCCGGGCAAAAGCAAGCCGGCCGAGGAGCGCTACTTCTCCGCCGAGCCGTTGCCGCTGGCCGCGCTGGGGCTTGGCGACGCCGATATCACTTGGAAAATCGACAGCCTGACCGACGACCAGTTGCGCGCTCGGCAGGTCGAGCTGACGCTCGCCTTGAACGGCGGCAAACTGACGCTGGCCTCCAGCGCCGCCACTCTGGCCGGTGCCACCGGTGCGACCGGTGCCACCGGCGGCAAGCTGAGTGGCAGCCTGAGCGTGGACACGGCGGTCAAGCCGGCGGCGGTGGCGGTGGCGGTGAATGGCGCCGGTATTGCCTTGGGCGATTTGCTCAAGGGGCTGGATGTGACCAGCGCCGTGCATGACGCCCGCGCCGATCTGCACATCGGACTGGCCGGAACCGGCGACAGTACCCGCGCCGTCATGGCCAAGCTGAACGGCGACGTGGTGGTGATCGCCGACAAGGGTGAGTTCGATGGCGGCGCCGCCAATGGAGTGGCGCTCGACGTCCTGCAGCAACTGGCTCCGACCGGTGCGGGCACGCAGATGCGCTGCATGGTCAGCCGCTTCGTCGTCAACAACGGCATGGCCAAGAGCGAGGTGCTGTTGCTCGATACCGACCGGGCGACCATCACCGGGCAGGGCAGCATCAATCTGGCCGACGAGACGCTTGATTTGACCATGCTGCCGCGCTTGAAGGAAGGCGGCGGTTTGAGCATGGCGGTACCGATGGATGTCGGCGGCACCTTGCTTCAGCCGATGGTGTCGTCCGACAAGGGCGCCATCGTCAAGGGGGCTCCGCTCGGCGTGGTGGTGCCGCCAAATGCCGCCGTCACCGACGCCAATCCTTGCGTCGTGGCGCTGGTTCAGGCCAACAAGAAGCCGCTGCCAGCGCGCGGCAAGTTGTCGAAAAAGGCCAAGCTGGCGGTCGCCGAAATCAAGGACGTGACGGATTACAAAGACGGTATCGGGTTGATTCAGCGACTGAGTGGGAATTAAGGGCATGGCCGAGATCAAGCGTTTCTACACCCTGGCCGCCGTCGCCGAGACGGCGGACGGCTATTGCATCGCCCTGGACGGCCGCCCCATCCGCACCCCGGCAGCCCGCCAATTGGTGGTGCCGCATCTGGCTTTGGCCGAGGAAATCGCCGAGGAGTGGTTGGCGCAGGGGGAAAAGGTGATTCCCGCCACCATGCCGATGACCCAACTGGCCAGCACCGCGCTGGACCGCGTCGGCCCATTGCGCGCCGCCATGGTGGACGAACTGATCCATTATGCCGCCAGCGACCTTTTGTGCCACCGCGCTCCGTCACCGCAGGATCTGGTGGCGCGGGAAGAGGCGGTGTGGCAGCCCATCATCGATTGGGCCAGCGTCGAGTTGGGGGCCGAAATGGTGGTCGGCGTCGGCATTCTGCCGATCAACCAGCCGCAGGCGTCGTTCGAGGTGCTGCGGCGCGCGATAGAAAATTACGACGACCTGCACCTGACGGCGCTTCAATCGGCGGTCGTCGCCATGGGCTCGTTGCTTTTGGGGCTCGCATTGTTGCGTGGACGCCTCAGCGTGGAAGAATCTTTCGCCGCGTCGCAGCTTAACGAAACATATCAGATTGAATTATGGGGCGAGGATTACGAGGCCACGTTGCGCCGCGAGACGCTACGTAACGAAATTGCGTGGGCAGCCCGGTTTGTTGAACTATGCTTGCCACGGAACCCCCCTATGCGTTCTTAAATCAGCAATTTTGTAGATTGGCGGCGCTGTTGGTGCTATCTCGAACGCCCTGACCCGACAAAGGGTCGAAGAGTTCAAAAACTCGGGGGAGTCCATGCAGGAGATCATCCGACAGCTGCAAGAGAAGCGCGCGCGTGCGCGTGCCGGCGGCGGTCCCAAGCGTATCCAGGCGCAACATTCCAAGGGCAAACTGACGGCCCGCGAACGTATCGAGCTGCTGCTCGATCCCGATTCCTTCGAGGAATGGGATATGTTCGTCGAGCACCGTTGCCATGATTTCGGCATGGGTTCGCAGCAGATTCCGGGCGATGGCGTCGTCACCGGTTATGGCACCGTCAACGGTCGCCTGGTCTTCGTGTTCAGCCAGGACTTCACGGTGTTCGGCGGCTCGCTGTCCGTCACGCACGCCGAGAAGATCTGCAAGATCATGGATCACGCCATGAAGGTCGGCGCTCCGGTGATCGGCCTCAATGATTCGGGCGGCGCCCGCATTCAGGAAGGCGTCGATTCGCTGGCCGGCTATGCCGAAGTGTTCCAGCGCAACGTGATGGCGTCGGGCGTGGTGCCGCAGATCTCGATGATCATGGGCCCCTGCGCCGGTGGTGCGGTGTATTCGCCGGCGATGACGGACTTCATCTTCATGGTGAAGGACTCGTCTTATATGTTCGTGACCGGTCCCGATGTGGTCAAGACCGTGACCCACGAGACGGTGACGGCCGAGGAACTGGGCGGCGCGGTCACCCACACCAGCAAGTCCGGTGTGGCCGATCTGGCCTTCGAGAACGATGTCGAGGCGCTGCTTCAACTGCGTCGTTTCATCGATTTCCTGCCGGCCAACAACCGGGAAAAGCCCCCGGTCCGCCCGACCAACGACCCGGCCAATCGCGATGAAATCAGCCTTAACACGCTGATCCCCGAGAACGCCAACAAGCCCTACGACATGCGCGAGCTGATCCAGAAGATCGTCGATGACGCCGACTTCTTCGAGATCGCGCCGACCTTCGCCGGCAATATCCTGACCGGGTTCGCCCGCATGGAAGGCCATACCGTCGGCATCGTCGCCAACCAGCCGATGGTGTTGGCCGGTTGCCTGGACATCGACAGCAGCCGCAAGGCCGCCCGCTTTGTCCGCTTCTGCGATTGCTTCAACATCCCCGTCATCACCTTCGTCGATGTGCCCGGCTTCCTGCCCGGCACGGCGCAGGAATATGCGGGCATCATCAAGCACGGCGCCAAGCTGCTTTACGCCTATGCCGAATGCACCGTGCCGAAGGTGACGGTCATCACTCGCAAGGCTTACGGCGGCGCCTATGACGTCATGAGCTCGAAGCATCTGCGTGGCGACGTCAACTTCGCGTGGCCGACCGCCGAAATCGCGGTGATGGGGCCGAAGGGCGCGGTGGAGATTATCTTCCGCAACGACATCGGCGACCCGCAGAAGATCGCCGAGCGGACCGAGGAATATCGCCAGAAGTTCGCCAACCCCTTCGTCGCCGGCCATCGCGGCTTCATCGACGACGTCATCCGCCCGCATGCCACCCGTCGGAGAATCTGCCGGTCCTTGGCCATGTTGCGCGACAAGAAGCTCGAAAACCCGTGGCGTAAGCACGGGAACATTCCGCTCTAAGGGGGACGCCGCGATGTTCAAAAAGATCCTGATCGCCAACCGCGGCGAGATCGCCTGCCGCGTGATCAAGACCGCGAAAAAGATGGGTATCGCCACCGTCGCCGTCTATTCGGACGCCGACAAGGATGCC
This sequence comes from Patescibacteria group bacterium, assembly GCA_035297005.1. GTDB lineage: Bacteria > Pseudomonadota > Alphaproteobacteria > Rhodospirillales > Magnetospirillaceae > DATGZW01. Next base: position 7,488 of record DATGZW010000223.1, on the reverse strand, counting down.
CTGCATGTGCAGATGGCCGATGAAGCGGTGCATATCGGTGCGCCGCCGTCGGCTCAGTCCTATCTGTTGATGGACCGCATCGTCGAGGCCTGCAAGAAGACCGGCGCCGAAGCGGTGCATCCGGGCTATGGCTTCCTGTCCGAGAAGCGCGAGTTCCAAGAAGCGCTGGCCAAGGAAGGCATCGCCTTCATCGGTCCCGACGCCCATGCGATTTTCTCGATGGGTGACAAGATCGAGTCGAAGAAGCTGGCCAAGGCGGCGGGCGTCAGCTCGGTGCCCGGCTTCCTGGGCGTCATCAAGGATCCGGCCGAGGCGGTGAAGATCGCCAATGAAGTCGGCTATCCGGTGATGATCAAGGCTTCGGCCGGCGGCGGCGGCAAGGGCATGCGCCTGGCCCGCAACGACGCCGAAGCCCATGAAGGCTTCATCTCGGCCACCAACGAAGCCAAGTCGTCCTTCGCCGATGATCGCGTGTTCATCGAAAAATACATCGAAAACCCGCGCCACATCGAAATCCAGTTGCTGGGCGACAGCCACGGCAACACGATTTATCTCGGCGAGCGCGAATGCTCGATCCAGCGTCGTCACCAGAAGGTCATCGAGGAGGCGCCGAGCCCCTTCTTGACCGAAGCGGTGCGCAAGGCGATGGGCGAGCAGGCGGTGGCGCTGGCCAAGGCGGTGAACTACAAATCGGCCGGTACGGTCGAGTTCATCGTCGATTCCCAGCGCAACTTCTACTTCCTTGAGATGAACACCCGCCTGCAGGTGGAGCATCCGGTGACCGAGTTGGTGACCGGCATCGATCTGGTCGAATGGATGATCCGCATCGCCTATGGCGAGCATCTGACCATCCAGCAGAAGGACGTTCAACTGCGTGGCTGGGCGATGGAAGCCCGCGTCTACGCCGAAGACCCCTTCCGCAACTTCCTGCCGTCGATCGGCCGCCTGACCCGCTACATTCCGCCCGCCGAAGGCCCGCATGTGCGCGTCGATACCGGCGTGTACGAGGGTGGCGAAATCAGCATGTACTACGATCCGATGATCGCCAAGCTGTGCACCTATGGTCCGGTGCGCGAACTGGCGATCTCGCACATGCGTCAGGCGCTGGATGAGTATTTCATCCGCGGGTTGAACCACAACATCCCGTTCCTGTCGGCCTTGATGGCGCATCCGCGTTTCGTGCGCGGGGAGCTGACCACCAACTTCATCGCCGAGGAATATCCGAACGGCTTCCATGCGGAAGACCTGCCGGTGTCGGACCCGCGCTTGCTGGTCGCCGTCGCCGCCTTCGTCCACCGCAAGCAGGTCGAGCGCGAAGCCACGCTGTCGGGCCAGATGCCCGGTCACGAGATGACGGTCTCGAACGATTGGGTGGTCAAGTTCGGCGGTAAGAACTTCCCCTACACCATCCGTGCCATCGAGGGGGGGTACGCCCTGGAAATGGGCGGGCCGACGGTGACGGTGAAGAGCGATTGGGATATCGGTCAGCCGCTGTTCCGTGGTGTTGTCAACGACGACAACAATCACAATGTGGTTGTGCAGGTCGATCGCCACGGCATCGGCTATCGCCTGTTCCACCAGGGCAGCCGCGCCGATGCGGTGGTGTTGACCCCGCGTTCGGCGGAATTGGCCGAGTTGATGCCGGTCAAGGCCGCGCCCGACATGTCCAAGTATCTGCTGTCGCCGATGCCGGGTCTGTTGGTGTCGGTCGCCGTGGTCGATGGTCAGGACGTCAAGGCCGGTGAAGTGTTGGCCGTGGTCGAGGCGATGAAGATGGAAAACATCCTCCGCGCCGAACGCGACGGCATCATCGGCAAGGTGCATGCGAAGGCTGGCGACAGCTTGTCGGTCGATCAGAAGATCATCGAGTTCGCCGCCTAAACGACGACGAGGTAAGTTCATGCCCGATACCGTCTCCCTGCGCGTCCGCATCGAAGGTCGTGTGCAGGGGGTCTGGTATCGGGGATGGGCGATCCAACAGGCAAGCGTCCGATCCCTGTCGGGATGGGTGCGCAATCGCATGGATGGCAGCGTCGAGGCCCTGTTCAGCGGCCCCGACGCTTGCGTCCAAGACATGCTGGCGGCCTGCCGCCATGGTCCGCCCGCCGCCCTGGTGACGGCTGTGCATGTCGAACCGGCCGAAGCGCCGCAGCAACCCGGATTTTGTCAGAAGCCGACGGAATAACCGTTGGGAAATTAATCAGCGCAAAATCATCTGACGGATCAGCACGTCCTCGACCAGAGGGCCGCCCTTGATGCATTGATCGACGCTGGCTTTGACCAGCGCCTTGGCCAAGGCGAAGCCGGTTTCCGGTTCCAGAAAGGCTTCCCAGCGATAGCCCATGAACACCTGTTTCATGGTGGCGACGATCTTGGTCTTTTCCGAGCCCAGCTTAGCGGCGTCCTCGGGCTTATCCATCACCAGCCAGACTTCCAGTTCCAGCATGCGATAGATGCGGTTGTTGTCCAGCGGCACAGCCAGCCGCAGGCGCGGCAATGGCACAAAGTTCGCGGGCACCTTGGCCTTGATGGTGTTGCTGGGGGGCTTGGCGCTGCCGCCTTCGCCCGCCCAAGCGGACGGACCGGCGCACAGCACGGCCAGCGCCATGCCGCCTATGAAACACCAGCGGACGATTATCAAACCCATTCCACCCATCCCAGCGCGGCCTCGTGGGGCGAGGACGCAACACCCCTGGGTGGAGTGTTATCCCATATCGTCTTCGTCCGCCACATGCACGCGGTTGCGCCCTGCCTCCTTGGCGCCATAGAGCGCTTGGTCGGCCAGGGCGATGGCGGCGTCGGGGGGGGTGTCGGGCGTCATCTCGGCGACGCCGATGGAAACGGTCACCGACATCCGCTTGCCGTCCAGGCTGCGCAAAGGCAGCCGCGCCATCAGCAGCCGCAAGCGGTCCAGCACGCGGCGCGCCTGCTTGGGGGCGGTGTTGGGCAGGCAGAACAGGAATTCCTCGCCGCCGAAGCGGTACACCATGTCATAGGGCCGCAAACGGCGCAGGAAGAAGCGTGCGGCGGCGCACAGCACCTGGTCGCCGGTCAGGTGGCCGTGGACGTCGTTCACCGCCTTGAAGTGGTCCAAATCGACGATGGCAAGGCAGCAGGGGGTGTTGGTGCGGGTCGCGCGCACCCATTCGCGCCGCAGGTCGCGCATCATGCCCCAGCGATTGTGCAGCCCGGTCAGCGGGTCGGTCTCGGCCAGAGCCTGATGCAGCAGCAATTCCACCTGCCGACCCTCGGCATGGTAGTTGCCGACCGTCTCCATGAACGCCATGTAGGTCTGCGGATCCAGGCGATGGCCCCGCGTGGCGGCGGCGGTCAATTGTCCGGCCATGCGCTCCATCTGCTCGCGGGCCTGCTTCAGACGGGCGAAGGCGGCGCGTCCTTCGCCGAAGTTTTCGGCGACCTTTTTCGCCAAGCCGTCCTCGATGGCCCGGCAATGCGGGTCGCCGTGGCCGTCGTCATGGAACAGCAAGGTGCAATGAACGCGTTTCAACCAAGCCATATGCTCGGTCGAAACTTCGTCCATCATGAGCAGCGCCTCTTCGGTCGCTTGCGGCATGGTGGTCGTCACCGGTGGTGTCATCGCTCTCCGTCCCGCTTTTCCTGGTCGGAGAGGTTAGTATTCCACGCTCCATCAAGAGCGGCTGCGACGCGAAAGAGACAGAGACCGAAGCAAGCGAGATAGGCGTTTCGCCAAACGAGGTATCCTTAAGCCAATGGGGGCGTTATGGGGCCGAATACCTCTTGAAAGCTGGCTTTCAGCGCCATGTCGACTTCGTCCATGGTCGGCGTGTGGCCGAGATCCCACAGCGAGGTGACGCCATGCTGGCGGATGCCGCAGGGAACAATGCCCGAGAAATGGCTGAGGTCGGGATCGACGTTCAGCGCCACCCCGTGAAAGCTGACCCAGCGCCGGACCCGCACGCCCAGGGCGGCGATTTTATCCTCGCGCCCATTGCCGCGATCGACCCAGATGCCGACGCGCCCGTCGCGCCGCTCGCCCTTGACGCCGAACTGGGCGACGGTGCGGATCAGCCATTCTTCCAGATCGCGGACGAAACAGCGGATGTCGGCGCCGCGCCGCTTCAAATCCATCATCACATAGCCAACCCGCTGACCGGGGCCGTGATAGGTGTACTGGCCGCCGCGTCCGGCCTGATGCACCGGGAAGCGGTCGGGGCTCAGCAGGTCTTGCGGCTTGGCGCTGGTGCCGGCGGTATAGAGCGGCGGGTGTTCCAGCAGCCAGACGCATTCCGCCGCGCCGTCGTCGCGGATGGCCGCCGCGCGGGCCTCCATGACGGCCAAAGCGTCGGGATAATCGACCGGCAGGTCACTAATTTGCCATTCCAGGGGTGAGTCGGTAAGATTTTTGAAGAGCACGCTTGAACCTTGCCTCAGGGTTTGGTATTCCACCCAACCTTACCGGCGAGCATCGTCCGGTGGCTACCAAAATGCGGTCATGGCGGAATTGGTAGACGCGCAGCCTTGAGGTGGCTGTGCCCGAAAGGGCGTGGAAGTTCGAGTCTTCTTGACCGCACCATCTTTTGAAAAGGCCCGCCGGGTAATCCGGACGGGCCTTTTTCAATTGCTCATCGCCAATCGAAAAGCATATTTTCATATCTTTCGCGAACTGACTGATTGCGCGGCGCCTGCGCGTGAAAGAAAATTACCCATGTCCGACGACTTTCGTGAAGCAGCCCTTGAATACCACCGCTATCCCACGCCCGGAAAAATCAGCGTGGTCGCCACCAAGCCGCTGGCCAACCAGCGCGACCTTGCCTTGGCTTATTCGCCGGGCGTTGCCGCCGCTTGCGAGCTGATTGTTCAAGACCCGCGCGAAGCGGCGTCGATGACGGCGCGCGGCAATCTGGTCGGCGTCATCACCAACGGCACGGCGGTGCTGGGGCTTGGCCCCATCGGCCCGCTGGCGGCCAAGCCGGTGATGGAAGGCAAGGGGGTGTTGTTCAAGAAGTTCGCCGGCATCGACGTCTTCGACATCGAGATCAACGAGCGCGACCCCGACAAGCTGATCGAGATCATCGCCTCGCTGGAGCCGACCTTCGGCGGCATCAATCTGGAAGACATCAAAGCGCCGGAATGTTTCGTCGTCGAACGAAAGTTGCGCGAGCGCATGGGCATCCCGGTGATGCATGACGATCAGCATGGCACCGCCATCATCGTCGGCGCGGCGTTGACCAACGGTTTGCGGGTGGTCGGCAAAGAGATCGGCGAGGTCCGTCTGGTCGCCTCGGGCGCTGGCGCCGCCGCTTTGGCCTGTCTGAACCTGCTGGTCGGCCTGGGCGTCAAGCGCGAGAACATCACCGTCTGCGACATCGAAGGCGTGGTCTATAAGGGCCGCACTGTCTTGATGGACGAGTACAAAGCGCCGTTCGCCCAAGACACCAACGCCCGCACCCTGGGCGAGGTTATCGACGGCGCGGACGTGTTCCTCGGCCTGTCGGCTCCCGGCGTGCTGACTGGCGAGATGGTGGCGCGCATGGGCGACAAGCCGATCATCTTCGCCCTGGCCAATCCCACTCCGGAAATCCTGCCGGAAGAGGTGCGCGCCGTGCGCTCCGACGCCATCATCGCCACCGGGCGCTCCGACTATCCCAATCAGGTCAACAATGTCCTGGTGTTCCCCTACATCTTCCGCGGCGCGCTGGATGTCGGCGCGACCGCCATCAACGAAGAAATGAAGCTGGCGGCGGTCAAGGCGCTGGCCGAGTTGGCCTTCGCCGAAGCCGATGAGCGCGTTGCCGCCGCCTATGGCGACACGCCCTTGTCGTTCGGGGCCGACTACCTGATTCCCAAGCCCTTCGATTCGCGCCTCATCCTCAAGATCGCGCCGGCGGTGGCCCGCGCGGCCATGGAGACCGGCGTGGCGACGCGCCCGATCACCGATTTCGACGCCTACCTGGAACGCCTGAACGCCTTCGTGTTCCGCTCCGGGTTGGTGATGAAGCCGCTGTTCGACCGCGCGCGGCGCGATCCCAAGCGGGTCGCCTATGCCGACGGTGAAAGCCGCCGCACTTTGCGCGCCGTGCAGACGGTGGTCGATGAGGGGCTGGCCAAGCCGATCCTGATTGGCCGGCGCGAGGTGGTCGAGCTGCGCCTGAAGGAGCTGGATCTGCGTCTGCGCATTGGTGAGGACGTCGAACTGGTCGATCCTCAGGACGACGCCCGCTATCCGGAATACTGGAAGGCCTACTACAATCTGATGTCGCGCAGCGGCGTCTCGCCGGATTATGCCAAGACGGTGGTGCGCACCCGCAACACCGTCATCGCCGCCCTGATGGTGCGCCGGGGCGAGGCCGACGCGCTGATCTGCGGCGCTATCGGCCGGTACTCCAAGCATCTGCAACACATCATCGACGTCATCGGCCTGCGCCCCGACGTCAAGGTGCCGTCGGCGATGAACCTGTTGTTGCTCGACAAGGGCAGCTACTTCCTCTGCGACACCTATGTCACCCACGACCCGACGACCGAGCAGGTGGTCGAGATGACCCTGCTGGCCGCCGAGCAGGTCAAGCGCTTCGGCATCCATCCCAAGGTGGCGCTGCTGTCGCACTCCAACTTCGGCGGCCGCCCCAGCCCGACCTCGCAGAAGATGCGCGACGCGCTGGAGATCCTGCATCAACGCGCCCCCCATCTGGAAGTTGAGGGCGAGATGCACCCCGACGCCGCGTTGTCCGAGGAAATCCGCGCCCGCGTGTTCCCCGACTCGCGCCTGAAAGGCGAGGCCAATCTGTTGGTGATGCCGTCGCTGGATGCCGCCAACATTGCCTTGAATATGGTTAAGGTGCTGGGCGACGGTTTGTCGATCGGGCCGATCCTGATGGGCGTGGCGGCTCCGGCGCATATCGTCACCCAGTCGGTGACGGTGCGCGCCATCGTCAACATCACCTCGCTGGCGGTGGTTGACGCTCAGGTCCACGCCGCCCGCAACAAGTAACGCCGCCGCTATCGACGCCCCCGCCCCCTTTCGAGGGAGCGGGGGCGTTGCCATATGGAGGGGGAAGAACCCAGGATGGTGCGATGAGCGAAACGCGGCTGGTGCCGATTTTGTATGTCGAGAAGCATGACGTCCGGGGCGAACCGCGCTGGACCGGCCGCGCCGAGTTGGTCGGGGTGATGCGGCAGGACGTGCTGATCCTGACGGTCAACGGCGTGCTGACGGCGGTGCGTAACCGTTGCCCGCACCGCAATGTGCCGATCCTGCGCGGCCGTCTGGATGCGGCGGCGGGCACGCTGGAATGTCCCAGCCATGGGTGGGAACTGAAACTGGACGGCCCCGAATTGGTGGGGTGGCCGGTGGTCGAACGTGACGGCGCGCTGTTTCTGGTGCTGGGGCCGTTGCCGACGGCCCCTTGCGGCGGAAACGGGGCAGAGTCCTGCAAAATCGGCTTGCCCTAAGGACGCCTTGGACCCAAGGTGCGGCCTCCTTATACATTATCCCCCATCGCTTTTCGC
>DATGZW010000222.1:0-9484 GCA_035297005.1 Patescibacteria group bacterium | reverse complement strand
GGCGCGGTTGCGCAGGGCCACATGCAGCACGGCGCGGTTCTCAGTGACATTGATATGCTCGCCCGAGAACATACGGTCGCGCCAGTCCTCGACGCCAGCCTGACGGGCCAGTTCGATCAGCAGACCAAAGGTTTCCTCGGTGATGCGGTTCTTCGAAAAATCGAAGAGAAAATCGTCGAGTTTCAGGGAAAATCGCTCGAACCGCTGCGGATCAGCGGCGAACAGATCACGCATCTGCACCGCGTGGGCGGTGGGCAAATGCTCGGAAAGGGCTTTCCAGCCGGGCAGCGAGGTCAGAGCAGACATGGTTCTTCCGCCATCATTGTGCGCTTTGGAAAAGCCTAGCAGAGACAGAGCGTTACCACCATCCCTCAGGCAGCATTGTCCAATGCGTGAGGGTCGAACGGCTTGAGGTTGGCCAGGAATTGTTGCGTGCAGGATTCCCACGAAAAGCCCAGCGCATGGGCGCGGCAGGTCTCGGCGGGAATGCCCAGCGCGGCTTGGGCGGCCAGCGCCAGATCCTCGTTCAACACCCCGGCCGGCGACCCGCCGATCACGTCGAGCGGACCCGGCACCGGATAGGCGGCCACCGGCACGCCCGAGGCCAGCGCCTCCAGCAGCACCAGCCCGAAGGTGTCGGTGCGGCTGGGGAACACGAAGACCGACGCGGCGGAGTAATGCGCCGCCAGTTCCTCGCCCTGCTTGGCGCCGGTGAACAGCACGCTGGGATGCTTGCGGCGCAGCTCGTCCAACTGCGGGCCGTCGCCGACCACCACCTTGCTGCCGTCGAGCTTGGCCGACAGGAAGGCGTCGATGTTCTTTTCCACCGCCACGCGCCCGACATAGAGGAAGATCGGCTTGGGCAGCGCCACCAGATCGGGCACCAGCGCCGCCAATTCCTCGGCCGAGCGGGGGCGGAACAACGTGGTATCGACACCGCGCGACCAGCGACGAATACGGCCGAAGCCACGCTGTTCCAACTCGTCTTGAATAGTCTGGGTGGCGACCATGATGGTCGCCGACGCCCCGTGGAAGCGGCGCATCACCCGATAGCTGATCGGCAGCGGCACGCGGAAGCGCGCCTGGATGTATTCGGGAAACTTGGTGTGATAGGCGGTGGTGAACGGCACCCGGCGCTTCAGGCAATAGCGCCGCGCCGCCCAGCCCAGCGGGCCTTCGGTGGCGATGTGGATGGCGCAGGGCTGATTGGCCTCGATGGTGCGCGCCATCTTCGGTCCCGGACGAAAGGCCAGACGGATCTCGGGATAGGTCGGACATGGCATGCTGCGGAACTGGTCGGGGGTGACGAAGACCGTCTCGTGACCCAGCTTATGCAGCTCGGTCCTTAGCGTGCCAAGCGTGCGGACAACCCCATTGACCTGAGGAAACCACGCATCGGAGACGACGAGTATGCGCATGCCTTGTCCTGACTTTTCGATATGTCGGAGGGATCGGGCGTCTCGACCATGTGGCCGTCGAACAGCGACAACTGGCGGATTTCGGTCCAATGGAGAATCTCCAGAGTCCCGTCGTGATGCTCGGCCAGGGCGGTGCAGCTTTCCACCCAGTCGCCGTCATTGGCATAGGTGATATCGCCGAACTGGCGCAGCTCGGCATGGTGGATATGGCCGCAAACAATGCCGTCAACGCCGCGATGGCGGGCCAGATCGGCCATCACCTCTTCGAAATTGGCGATGTACTGAACGGCGTTCTTGACCTTGTGCTTCAGGTAGGCCGACAGCGACCAATAATCATAGCCCAGCTTGCGCCGCGCCCAGTTGAACCAATGGTTCAGGGCCAGCGCCACGGTATAGGCATGGTCGCCCAGATGAGCCAGCCACTTGGCGTATTGCACCACGCCGTCGAACTGATCGCCATGGATCACCAGCAGGCGGCGGCCATCGGCGGTGGTGTGAATGGCCTCGGCCAGCACCTCGACATCGCCGAAGGCGAAGTCCACGTAATCGCGGGCGAACTCGTCGTGATTGCCCGGCACGAACACCACGCGGGTACCTTTGCGGGCTTTTCGCAGCAGCTTCTGCACGACGTCGTTATGCGCCTGCGGCCAGTACCAGGTGCGCCGCAGACGCCATCCGTCGATCATGTCGCCGACCAGATACAGGGTGTCGCACTCGGTGACCTTCAGGAAATCGAGGAGGAATTCAGCCTTGCAGCCACGGGTTCCCAGATGGACATCGGATATCCATAAAGCCCGATAATGTTGCACGCCGCTCATCTCGTTCATCGTCGTTCGCGCCTGCGCTGCCGAACCATCTTTTAATATACAGATCCGGTAATAGTGTATCGAGCGCTCGGATGTACATATACTTCGCGGTCGACAGATTGCGATTTCACAAAAGCGTCGATATCCTGTCATTCAACTTTCATGCTGAAATCTATCGGATGCAGGCATAAACCGGACCTTATGCATATGGCCGCTTCAGAGAACGACATCGGGATAACGGCGCGTCCGCGTCGAGTCCTTGTCATTTACAATCCCACCGCCGGCCAATGGCGGCGGCGGCGATTGCGCGCCACCTTGAAAGCCTTGGAGGCGCTGGGCTGCACGCTCACCCTGCATGAGACCATGCGGCGCGGCGACGCCGAAGTGACGGCCAGCGCGCTATCGGCTTGCGATTACGATGTCGTGGTCGCCGCCGGTGGCGACGGCACCATCAACGAAGTGGCCAACGGCCTGATCTCGGCGACTGGCCCGGTGCCGTCTCTGGCGATCATTCCGCTGGGCACCGCCAATGTGCTGGCGCAGGAAATCGGGCTGCACGGCAAGCCGTCGGCCATCGCCCGCGCCATCGCCCATGGCGACCACCTGACCGCCCATCTGGGCCACGCCAATGGCCGCCACTTCCTGATGATGGCAGGGGTCGGCTTCGACGCCCATGTGGTCGCCAATGTCGATTTAGCGCTGAAACGCCATGCCGGCAAAGGCGCCTATGTGATCGAGACGCTAACCCAGGCTTTGCGCTACGGCTTCCCCGCCTGCAAGGTCGAGATCGACGGCCGCAACTTCGACGCCTGTTCGGTGGTGGTGTGCAACGGCCGCCATTACGGCGGGCCGTTCGTCGCCGCCCCCAAAGCCAGCCTGACCTTGCCCGATTTCGAGGTTTGCCTGCTGGAGCGCGGCGGCTGGCGTCACGCCCTGCGCTATGCCGTGGCCTTGGTCATGGGACAGTTGTCGAACCTGCCCGACGTCCGCGTCGAGACGGGCCGCGTCGTCCGCATCGACGGCGAGCCGGGCCTGCCGGTGCAGGGTGACGGCGACATCATCGCCACCCTGCCGGTCGAAATCCGCATCTCGGATAAGACGCTGGATCTGATCGTTCCCTGAGGCTGAGGGGATCCAATCCGCCTTACTGCTTACCCAAAAGCCGTCGTCACCGGGCTTGTCCCGGTGACCCACGCCGTGGTGAACGTCAGACCGAGTCGGGTGACCGCCGGCCGTCGTCTCGCCCTACCGCGTGGATACGCGGGACAGGCCCGCGCATGACGATAAATGGTTGCTAACACACCCTATGCCCCGGCAATGGTCAATCCGTCGATGCGCAAGGTCGGCGCGTCCATGCCGTTGCGGAACACCAGATCATTGGCGGCACTCATGTTGAGGAACATGTCCTTGAGATTGCCGGCCACCGTCACTTCGTTGACGGGATAGGCCAACTCGCCGTTTTCGATCCAGAAGCCGGCGGCGCCGCGCGAGTAATCGCCGGTGATGCCGTTGACGCCCATGCCGAACAGTTCGGTGACATAGAAGCCGTCGGCGACGTCGCCGATCATCTCGGCCACCGTCACCGGCCCCGGCTCCAGCCACAGATTGGTGCAAGACGGCGACGGCGGCGAGCCGGTGCCGCGCGAGGCGTGGCCGGTGGTCTCCATTCCCAACTGGCGGGCCGAGCGCAGATCGAGGAACCACGTCGTCAGGATGCCATCCTCGACGATGGCGCGGCGGCGGTTGGCCACGCCTTCGCCGTCGCAGGGCTTCGAGCGCAGGCCGCGCGGGCGGTGCGGATCGTCGATCACCGACATGCCCGCCGGCAACACCCGCTTGCCCAGGCTGTCCTTGAGGAAGCTGGTGCCGCGCGCGATGCCGCTGCCGTTGATGGCTCCCGCCAGATGGCCGAGGATGCCGCGCGCCACCCGCTGATCGAAGATCACCGGCACCCGCGCCGTCGAGGCCTTGCGCGCCCCCAGGCGGCGTACGGCGCGATGACCGGCCTCGTGGCCGACATCCTCGGGCTGGCGCAGATCGGAGAAATAGACGGCGGCGGAATAGTCGTAATCGCGTTCCATGCCGGTGGCGGCGTCGCCCGCCAGCACCGAGGCCGAAATCTGCGAATTGCTCATCGAATAAGACGTGGCAAAACCGTTCGACGCCGCCAAAGCGACGAAGGAGCGCCCCCACCCGGCCTCGGCGCCTTCCGAATTGGTCACGCCGGGCACCGCGCGGGCGGCATCCTCGGCGCGGCTGGCCCAATCGACCAGCACGTTGGGGGCCGGCTCCTCGGGGTCGCAGATGTCCAGTTCGGGCAAGTCCTTGGCCAATTGGCTCGGCTCGGCCAGACCGCAGAAGGGATCTTCCGGCACCGTGCGGGCCATGGCGACGGCGCGTTCGACCAACTGGTCCAGCGCCAGCGGGCTGCGATCCGACGACGACACGATCGCCTGATGCTTGCCGACGAACACGCGCAAGCCGACATCGCCCGATTCCGAGCGTTCGACCCGTTCGGGTTTGCCCAGGCGGAAAGCGACCGACAGCGACGCCGAATCGACCAGCACCGCATCGGCGGCGTCAGCACCGGCGGAGCGGGCCTTGGCAATCAGGTCGGTGACGAGATTAAGGGCATCCTCGGCGGCCATGGTTTGGTTCCTTCCTGAATCAGGATGTCAGGGCGTTGCGTTAAAAGGCGGTTATTTCCAGATGGGGGCGCCGCTGCCGGGCAAACCGTAGCTGGCCCATTTCCGCGTCACCTCCTCGATCACCTTGGGGTCCATCTCGATCTTGCGGCCCCATTCGCGGTGCGTCTCGGGCGGCAGCTTATTGGTCGCATCCATGCCCAATTTGCCGCCCAAGCCGGAGTCCGGCGAGGCGAAGTCGAGATAATCGATCGGCGTTTTCTCCACCACCATGATGTCGCGGGCCGGATCCATGCGGGTGGACATCGCCCACATCACGTCTTTCCAGTCGCGGGCATTGATGTCGTCATCCACCACAATAACGAACTTGGTGTAGATGAACTGCCGCAGAAAGGACCACACCCCCATCATGATACGGCGCGCGTGACCGGGATAGGCCTTCTTGATCGATACCACGGCAATCCGGTACGAACACCCTTCCGGGGGCAGCCAGAAATCGACAATTTCGGGGAACTGCTGCTGCAACAGCGGGATGAACACCTCGTTCAGCGCCTCGCCCAGCACCGAAGGCTCATCCGGCGGGCGGCCGGTGAAGGTCGATAGATAGATCGGATTGCGCCGCATGGTGATGGCGCTGACGGTGAACACCGGGAACGGCTCGACCGAATTGTAATAGCCGGTGTGGTCGCCGTAAGGGCCTTCATCGCCGTATTCGGTCAGCGAGACATGGCCCTCCAGCACGATTTCGGCGGTGGCCGGCACCTTCAAGGGCACCGTCTTGCAATCGACCAGCTCGACCTTGCGGCCGCGCAGCAGGCCGGCAAACTGGTATTCCGACAAGGTATCGGGCACCGGGGTCACCGCCGCCAGGATGGTGCCGGGATCGGCACCGATGACCACGGCGGCGGGCAAGGGCTCGCTCTTTTCCTGCGCCCAACGCTGGTGATGCTGCGCGCCGCCGCGATGGCGCAGCCAGCGCATCAGCGTGGTGTTGCGCCCGGTCACCTGCATGCGGTAGATGCCCAGATTGAAGGCGTCGCGGCGGTCGGAGTCCGGCCCCTTGGGCTTCGGCCCCTGAGTCACCACCAACGGCCAGGTAATCAGCGGCCCAGGCTCGCCAGGCCAGCAGGATTGGATCGGCAGGCGCGACAGATCGACGTCGTCGCCGGTCAGCACCACCTCTTGGCAGGGCGCGTTGTTGACCGTCTTGGGCCGCATGGCCATGACGGTTTTCAGCAGCGGCAGCATCTCCAAGGCCTCGCGCCAGCCGCCGGGCGGTTCCGGCTGCTTGAGGAAGGCCAGGGTTTCCCCCACCTCGCGCAATTGGTGGGGCTCGCGGTCCATGCCCCAGGCGACCCGCTCGACGGTACCGAACAAGTTGACCAGCACCGGCATGGGATAGCGCGAGCCGTCCGCCGCCACCACATTTTCAAACAGCACCGCCGGCCCGCCTTCGGCCAGCAGGCGGGTTTGGATTTCGGTCATTTCGAGGACGGGAGAAACCGGCTCGGAGACGCGGACCAACCGGCCCTCGGCCTCAAGCCGGGCCATGAAGTCACGCAGAGAGGAATAAGGCATGGTCCGTCGCTTTTGATTCTGAGGCGACCCATTGGAAAGGCAATACCGCCCCTCGTCAAGCCTTGCCGGGCTGACAAGTGCCACAGAACAGCGTCTGGAATTCCTAAGCCATACGGGATACTTTGATGACCAGGATGCCATAGAGGGGTCAAGCATGAGCGTAGCCGCGATTTCCGACGAGCGCGAAGTCCGCTATCGCCGGCTCATCGAACTGGGCATCGCCCTGTCGGCCGAACGCAACCATGCGCGGCTACTGGAAATGATCCTGGTGGGGGCCAAGGATCTGACCAACGCCGATGGCGGCACGCTCTATCTGTCCAACGACGCCCATACCCAATTGCGCTTCGAGATCATGCGCAACGACACTCTGTGTATCGCTTTGGGCGGCACCACCGGCCAGCGTATTCCTTTTCCGCCGTTGGAACTTTACGACGCCGACGGCAACCCTGATCACAAGAACGTCTCGACCTCGGCGGCGCTGTCGGCCAGCACCATCGCCATCGCCGACGCCTATGACGCCGAGCATTTCGATTTCAGCGGCACCAAGGCTTTCGACGCCAAGACCGGCTACCGGTCGATGTCGTTCCTGACCGTGCCCTTGCGCAATCACGACGCCGAGGTCGTCGGCGTGCTGCAATTGATCAACGCCCGCGCCGCCGACGGCAAAGTGATCGCCTTTTCCGACGAGATCACGCCGCTGATCGAGGCGCTGTCCAGCCAAGCGGCGGTCGCCCTCGACAATCAGATGCTGCTGGCGGCGCAGAAGAACCTGTTCAAGGCCTTCATCGAGGTGATCGCGAACGCCATCGACGCCAAATCGCCTTATACCGGCGGGCATTGCCGCCGCGTGCCCGAATTGACCAACATGCTGACCCGCGCCGCCGTCGAAACGCAGGACGGCCCGTTCGCGGACTTCCACCTGTCCGAGGACGAATGGTATGAGTTGGAGGTGGCCGGCGGGCTGCACGATTGCGGCAAGGTCACCACGCCGGAATATGTGGTCGATAAATCGACCAAGCTGGAGACCATCTATAACCGCCTGCACGAAGTGCGCACCCGCTTCGAGGTGGTTAAACGCGATGCCGAGATCGACTATCTGCGCGCCGTCGCCGCCGGTGGCGACGAACCGGCCCTGCGTGCCGCCCGCGATGCCCGCTTGGCCGCACTGGACGACGATTTCGCCTTTGTCGCCGAATGCAATGTCGGCGGCGAGTTCATGGCTCCCACCAAGGTCGACCGCCTGAAAAAGATCGCCGAGACCACTTGGCTACGCACCCTGGACGACGGCGTCGGACTGTCGTGGGAAGAAGGTCAGCGCAAGCCGCAGGACAAGCTGGTGCTGCCGGTGGTCGAGCATCTGCTCAGCGACAAGCCCGAACATATCATTCCGCACAACAAGACGCCCTTGGCCGCCGACAATGCCTGGGGTTTCACCGTCAAGCCGCCGGAACAGAAGTTCAATCTGGGCGAGGTTTACAATCTGTCGGTGGCGCGCGGCACCCTGACCGCCGAGGACCGCTATCACATCAGCGATCACATCGTTCAAACCATCATCATGCTGGAAGCCCTGCCCTTCCCGCGCACGCTGAAGCGGGTGCCCGAATGGGCTGGCGGGCATCACGAAAAGATGGACGGCACCGGCTATCCCAAGGGCCTGACCCACGATCAGATGAGCATCCCCGCCCGCATCATGGCGATTGCCGACATCTTCGAGGCGCTGACCGCCCGCGACCGGCCCTATAAGATGCCCAAGACGCTGTCCGAGAGCATCAAGATCATGTCCTTCATGAAAAAGGACAAACACATCGACCCTGAACTGTTCGACCTGTTCCTGACCTCGGGCGTCTACAAGGACTATGCCAGGCTATTCCTACTGCCCGAGCAGATCGACGAGGTCGACATCACCCCCTATCTGACCCCCGCCAAGGACGGCGGAGAAATCCCCCTCGCCCGAAATCGGGAGAAGGGGATTTAGGGGATGAGGGAACCTTCCTAAAAAAAATACATGATACCTCTGCGTCCACGCCCAAAACCGGATGCAGGCAAAGACTGCCGCCGCCCTCCGTGACGGTGGGGCAACTGGCTGAGCCGATACAGTAGTCGCTCGACGGCGTAGGGGGCAGGACAAGTTGAACATTTTCCTTGTTGACCCTGGCCCGGTCGGTCAGTCGCGCCTCGCACCGAGGCGTCGATGTTCTTCGGCTGTTTCATAGCAGAGCCTCGATAGCGATATCCTGGCCGATTTTACCCCTATGCTAGAAATAGTCGGCGACGGTTTTGGCCGGCACGGACACTTCTTCGATAATCTGCGGAAGCCGTGCGGGGTGACCGCCAGCGTCATCCGGCGCAGCACCATCGCCATGGCCTTGTTCGATAGCGGCCGTTCCGCGTGATAGCCGGGAAACACCAGATCGCCGCGACGGATCGCCGCCATCTTGCGCAACAAGGCGAGAGTCGGCACCGACCATGATGATGGGTACAGGGGCTACCCATCATAGATGACGGGGATTGCCATAGACGCGCAAACACACCCAGAGACGGGGTGAGCTTGAAAATACTGGGATTTTTCTGGATTTTTTGCTGTCTGGGGATGTCCGGGGACGCCTCGAAACAGGAAATTGGCGGAGGAGGTGGGATTCGAACCCACGATACGCTTTTGACGTATACACACTTTCCAGGCGTGCGCCTTCGACCGCTCGGCCACCCCTCCGCAGAACCATCCCCCGAAGGGGAGTGGAACGGACGGCGAAAATAGCCGAGGATGTTAGGGAATGCAACCCCTCGCTTCCGCCGGTCACGGTTGAAAAACGAATACCTTTATGGCACTGAGCCTAAGTGGTTACATGCACTAAGAATTTGTCGTTTGGCTTGCCCGGGGGCAGCATGTTTTTCGGTCGGTTTACGGGATGGACGCTGGTTGGACTGGCGTTATTGATGGCATCGGGTGATGCCGTGTTGGCCTTGGGGCCGAGCGACCATGTCGCCGGCATCGTGACCGGAGATATTTGGACGCTGCTGGCCGGTCGAGCGCCACATC
>DATGZW010000221.1:0-3913 GCA_035297005.1 Patescibacteria group bacterium | reverse complement strand
CAAGGTCAGGGCGACCGAAGAACTCCTGTCCCGTGCCGTCACCTTGGCGCAACAGGTCACCAGCCGCACGGCCATCCGCGACAAGCTGGCGGCGTACGACCATGGCCAAGTCTCGCTGGCGGCGGTTGCCGATTTCAGCCGGGACAAGCTGACCGATTCTCTCCAGCTGGCGCCTGAAATCGACGGGATCGTCCGCCTCGGCGCCCAGGGCGAGTTGGTGGTGGCTGTCGGCCAACCGTTCCCATGGGAGGGCGCACTCGTTCCAGCCCCGACAGTAAAGCAGCCCCTGATGTCCCAGCCGACGATGATCGATGGGGTGCCTCATATCGTCGTGGCGGCACCCATTATCGACAACAACGGTGAGCGGCTCGGCACCGATCTGCTGCTGTTCGATGCCCAACGGCTGCTGGGCATCCTCCATGATCCCCACCAACTGGGGGACACGGGCGACATCGCCATCCTGTCGCCGGGCAATCCGCCGCGTCTCCTTGTTCCCTTCCGTGCCACGACAGCGATGCCGGCGAGCGACCGCATGGCCCAGATCATCACCCGGGCCGCCGCTGTCATGGACGGGTCCCTGGTCGATGCCGATGGTGATCCCATTCTGGTGGGAGCCAGCATTCCCGGCCCCGGTTGGGTGATGCTGATGCGCATGGATGCCCACGAAGCGAATGCTTCCGTTGACCACCTAATCCTGGGCGTGACGCTAGCGGCGGCGGCGCTCGCCGCGGCCGGCGTGCTGGGGTTGCTGACGGTACTGCGCCCCCTAACCGGCGGCATTATCGTCCAGGCCAATGATATGCGGCGGCAGATTGTGGATCTGGAACAGGCCAAGGCCGATCTGGACCGCCTTCGCCGACGCTATGAGCTCATCCTCGACTCTGCTGGCGAGGGCATCGTCGGACTGGATGCCGATGGCCGGATCAGTTTCATCAACAGCAAGGCGTGCGGCATCTTATCCTATTCATCCGAAGCACTGCTCGGCCGTCACTTTGACGCGCTTATCGACGATTCGGACAAAGAATGCACTCGATCGGGCGAATCGGTTTCCCCGCTGCGCCAAGTATACCGGGACCGCATTGCTGTCGAAGTCCGCGACAGCGTGTTCTCACGTCAGGATGGATCGACGGTCCAAGTCGAATACCAGATCGCGCCGATCATTGAACAAGGCGTCGTGGACGGGGCCGTGCTGATGTTCCGTGACGTGGGACTGCGCCGACAGTACGAATTGATACTGGCCAACCAGCACCGCGTGCTTGAGCAGTTAGTGGCGGAGCGAACGCAGGAACTGCGGTGCGAAATTGATGTCCACGCCCGCACCGAGGGGGCGTTACGGGAGTCGCAGGAGCGCCTGAAGGGCATCACGGATAGCCTGTTCGAGGGCGTCCTGGTGGTGGATCGGACCGGCGTCGTGGTCTTCGCCAATCCATCTGCAAAGCGTCTGCTGGGAGGCAATGCGTCCAGGTGTGATATCGAGGGTTCTCCTTTGGACAACTTGTTTGTCCTGAGGGAGGAGGATCGAACCATCGTCTTCGGGGACGGGCCGTGGCAACGTGTCGTCACCGAAGGAGGCATGATCCGGAACGAAGATGGAATATTCATTACGGCATCGGGAACGCCGTTGGCCGTCGGTTACACATGCTCTCCTTTGGGGGGCATCGGCCAGGCGGCTATCATCTCATTCCGCGAGATCGAGGCACTCAAACGGGCGCAACGCGAAGCGCTCCAGGCCACCCGCTTGGCCAGTGTCGGGCAGTTGGCCGCCGGCATCGCCCACGAGATCAACACGCCGATCCAATATGTCGGCGATAACCTACGTTTCATGCGCGATTCTTTCAGCACCCTCGCCGAGGCCATTACAGGCCTGAAGGCCCTGCTCGATGGCGGCGACCGCGCCGACGAGGTGGCTCAACTCTACGGCGACAAGGACATCGACTACCTGCTGGAAGAATTTCCGCGGGCTACCGACCAGTCGCGGCAGGGCATCGAGCACGTGGCCCATATCGTCCGCTCGATGAAGGAGTTCTCGCATCCCGGTACCGCCGACAAGGTGGACACCAACCTGAATCGAGCAATCCAGAACACGCTGACCGTGTCGCGCAACGTCTGGAAGCACGTCGCCATTGTCGTCGAAGATTTCGATCCGGCTCTGCCGTCCGTTCCCTGCCATGCCGCCGAGATCAATCAGGTTTTCCTCAACCTGATCGTCAATGCCGCCCACGCCGTCGAAGCCTCGGGCAAGCCGTTGCCCGGCACCATCACCATATCGACCAACCATTCCGACGGGTATGTGGAGATTCGCGTCTCCGACACCGGTACCGGCATCCCGGACGCCATCAAGGACAGGATTTTCGACCCGTTCTTCACCACCAAGGACGTCGGCCAGGGCACCGGCCAAGGCCTGGCGATCTGCCACGACGTGGTGGTAACCAAGCATGGGGGGCGCATCGAGGTCGCCGGCCGGTCGGGCGAGGGGGCCATCTTCATCGTGCGGCTACCGACGGAAAGTGATGCCGCCACACGAGCAGACGGTGAAAACTCATAACCGTCTGGTACCGCTCGACGCTACCAAACTTCGATGTCATCATCGATAAACATGGCGGGAGAATTTTTCTGAATGACGCTTGTGATGAGGTTGCCATATTTTTGAAGCGTTTTTCCCATTGGCGTTTGCACCTAAAATGTTACGTATCGGAAATACGGGCCACTAATGAAGCAATCCATCCTCTTCGTCGATGATGACATCAATATTCTCAATGGTTTGCAGCGAATGCTGCGGGGACAGCGTGATCACTGGACCCTGACCTTCATCGATAGCGGCCAAAAGGCGCTGGACCTGATCCAGACACAGGATTTCGACGTGGTGGTGTCCGACATGCGCATGCCGGATCTGGATGGCGCAGCCCTGCTGTCCGAGGTCGAGCGCCGTAGTCCGAGCACCGTGCGGGTCATCCTGTCCGGGTACAGCGAGGAAAAGAGCATCTTCCGTACCGTCGGCCCGGCTCACCAGTATCTGGCCAAACCCTGTGATCCCCAGGCCATCATCGCCCTGATGGATCGCGCGCAGACCATGCGAGCCTTGCTGGCGCAGCCCCAGTTACGCGCCTTGGTGGCCGGTATGCGCAGCCTGCCCTCGCCGCCCGAGCTCTATCTGAAATTGACCGAAGAGATACGGCGCGAGGAAACCTCGCTCAACACCGTCGTCAAACTGATCGAATCCGACGTGGCGATGACCGCCTCCTTGCTCAAACTGACGAACTCGGCCTATTTCTCGCTCAGCGTGACCATCGGCAGTGTCTCCCAGGCGGTGCGCCTGCTCGGGCTCGAGACCGTGCGAACCCTGGTGCTGTCCGTCGGGATATTCAAGCAATTCGGCGGCAATCCGGATCTGGCGCCGCTGGTGCAAGTTCTGAACGACTACAGCCTGACGCTTGCTCATCTGGCCCGGCAATTGGCGAAAGAGGACGGCGCCGACGAGGCCATGCAGTCCCAGACGTTGTGCGCCGGCATGCTGTGCTGTGTCGGCTCGTTGGTGCTTCTCGATGTCGATCCGATCAAATATCGCAGCAGCATGGAAACCCCCGGACAGGCCCATCTGGAAGCGGCGGAGCGCAAAATCTTCGGGGCCACGCAAGCCGAACTGGGGGCCTATCTGCTGGGCCTGTGGGGCTTCAACGACGCGGTCATCGAGGCGGTGTTGTATCAGTTGCGGCCCTCGGATTGCGTTAATCAGCACAAATCCATCTTGACCTACGTTCATTCGGCGCGAGCCCTGGGGCCGGTTTTCCCTTTGATGCTCCAACCGGATGACCCGATGGCGGTCCTGGACAGGGGATATATCGAACGAATAGGGCTTATCCTTACGCCGAGGGCCGCCTGGTCAGGGGGCATCTAATCGGGCCTGATTTAGCCG
>DATGZW010000220.1:0-2763 GCA_035297005.1 Patescibacteria group bacterium | reverse complement strand
CCCATCATGCAAATGATCGGGGCGATCCAATTTCAAGATGTGGTCAAGCGCCGTCTGCGAGACTTGGTGCAAGCCTTCGACCAGATGAACAATACCGTCGATGAATCGGTGTCTCAGGTTTCTGGGGATCCCGACCTCTCGGCAGAGGCCATGGATGCCATTGTTCTCGACAACCTGAATCGAGTGGCCCATGCCTGCACCCAAGACCTGAAGGCCAGGCAATCCACTGACGGTAATGAACCGCAGGCACAAGGTTCGGCCATTGAATTGTTCTGATAGACGTGCCAGTTTGGCGGGGTGAACCGTCCGGCCAGACCAGACGGAGACACTGTGGTCACCTGACTCCTACACCACGACTATGGGCACGATCCAAAGTGTACGCTGCCAGCGTAAACGCTTACGTTCTGTGTCGAACTGTTTATAGTACATGCCCTTCGGCCATTGAGGCCCCCCTGACGAATGCGTGTAGATAAACCCAATAGTTGCGCTACAGGGCGCAAGAGCTACTTCATTATCTGAGCCGGTTCGTGGTGGCGAAACGGGAAGTGGCGAAGACTCACCCGCGACCATGAAGGCCGAGGCGCCACGATGTACCCCTCCTCACCCAGGCTCAGGTGGCCGTCGGCCAGGGTTGCCAGCGTGCCGGGCGGAGCCACATAATCTGGACACGACGCCGTCGCCAGGGCGAGGAACTCCCGCGTCCTGCACCACCCACGCCTGGGTGGACATTTATCAGACCGGGGCCGGGTGGATCGCCTTCGATCCGACCAACGCAACCTATGGACGGGAATGACTTGATCTGCGTCGCCGTGGCCCGTGAAAGCAGCTAGGTTGTCCTTGTCTCCGGCAGCTATGTCGGCGCCAGCGGCGATTTCCTGAGGATGACGGTGGAGGACAAAGTTTCGCGGAAGAACCAGCTCTAATTGAAACACTGCCGCTGGATTGTCTGGGCGATCTTGATAAATCGATGGGAGTGACGACAATGCTTGTTCGTGACGTGATGACGGCCAAGGTCCAATCGGTGACCGCCGACACGACGGTGCGGCAGATTGCCAAGATATTGGTGGATAACGGCATCAGCGGCGTGCCGGTGGTCGATAGTGAGGGCGCTCCCATCGGCATGGTGACCGAGAGCGACCTGATTGCCCTGGACGCCAATGGCACGCGGGAGGTCGGGCGTGACTGGTGGCTTGCCCATCTGGCCGAAGGCGAGCCCTTGAGCTCCCAGTTCCTGGCGTCTCTTGATCAAGCGGAACGCACGGCCCGCGATGTCATGACGGCGCCGGTGGTGACGATCGCCGAGAGCGCCGAACTTCCCGAAGTCGCCCGGTTGTTCCTCAGCTATCGCATCAAGCGGCTTCCGGTCCTGCGTGAGGGGAAGATGGTGGGCATCGTCAGCCGCGCCGACCTCGTTCGCCGGATGGCCCAGCAACCGGCCCCGCCATCTGCCGGTGCCCATCGAGGGGGTATTCTGTCGGAGATGCTTGCCGCCCTGGAAGAGCGTTTCATCCAGCCTGACCCAGTTACGCCGTCCGCTTTTGCCAGCAAGGCGGAGCAGTCTCGGACGGCGCCGGTCACGGCCGAGTCCTTAAGCGCTCTCGTCGATGAGTTCGGCCATAAAATGGCGGAACGGAAGGAAGAGGAGCAGCAGGCGGCTGCGGATGCGCGCAAGGCCTTGGTCAAGCGGATGAGGGACCACCACATCACCGACGAGGAATGGCAGGAAATCCTGCGCCGCGCCCGCACCGCCGCGGCGGCGGGTCAAAAGGAACTGTTGCTGCTGCGCTTTCCCTGTGATTTGTGCAGCGATGGGGGGCGGGCGATTAATGCGCCTTTACCCAATTGGCCGGAAACCCTGCGCGGCGAGGCGGCGGAGGTCTACCTCCACTGGGAACGTGACCTCAAGCCCAACGGCTTCCATCTGACTGCGAAAGTCCTCGACTTCCCCGGCGGCATTCCCGGAGACATCGGGTTGACCCTGGTATGGGGCGGCGAGGCCACGGAATAATACCGTCAGAAGCCCTCCCCATAAAGGGGGGCTTCTGACGTGGTTGCCCTACCGGATATGCAAGGGAAAGACGAATTCAAGCGCGGGCGGTGGCGGTGACGGTTGGATTGCGTAGACTGGTGGCGGGGCGAGGTAATAGCCCTGCGGATGCTGGAAAACATACCCACGGTAATCCGACCGGCGCCCGTCATGGCGCCCTCGATTGTCGTGGCGTCCGCGATCATGATCGGCGGCGCTGGCGCTTAGGGTGCTCAGACCGCTGAATGCCGTCGCCAGGGCAAGGACCGTGATAATCCTGCACATGGCGGTACGGCGTCTCAGACTGTATTTCGTCGAAGTTTCCATGACATGGCTCCATTCCCCAGGCAATTTTGTAAAAGACAGGTGTTCGCGCGTTTGAATGCGTAATCAGCTGTTCCCATGCTTGGGATGTGGGGCACGGCTGCGGAACACCGCGTCGGCGATCTTTTTCTGATCGTCCGGCATGCTGTCATAGAGGGCCGCGAACACGGGAAGGAAGACCTTGAGGCCATCTTCATGCGCCGCCGCCAGCTTTTCATAGGAGCGGAGGTCGTCTATGGCGGTCATGCTCTTGGAGTTTGCCGAGCGTTCCTTGATCAACGCATCCATGTTTTTGGCATTGTCCCGCATCGTCTGGGCGACAATGGTCCATTGTGGCTCCTGCCCTGCGGAAATATGGAGCTTGCCGTGCAACTCATGGATCCGCTTTTCGACCGGATCCAGTGGAGCTTTCT
>DATGZW010000219.1:0-8600 GCA_035297005.1 Patescibacteria group bacterium | reverse complement strand
GAAGCGGTGCCGTCCGAAGCGTTGTTCATCAGCTCCCTGACCCTGGGAGAAATCCGCCGGGGCGCCGAAAACCTGCCGGACGGGCGTCGTCGCAGCCGCATCATCGGCTGGCTGGAAATCGAACTGCCCGCCTGGTTCGAGGATCGCGTGCTGCCAGTGGATGCCGCCGTCGCCGATGAATGGGGACGCCTGACCGCGCGCCTCAAGCCGCAAATGCCCTCCATCGACAGCCTGATCGCCGCCACCGCCCTGAAACACCGCCTCACGGTCATTACCCGCAATGTGAAGGACTTTGCTCCGGCGGGTGTCGAAATCGTCAATCCGTGGGAAGCCTGAAGGCTGGAACTGTCGCAGCCGGAATGGACCAAAATAGTCGGAGTGAACGTCGCAACGGCCATGACTTGGGACAGCGGCGGCGGCAATCGGGCGATCCGGCTTAGCGCAGCCCAGAAAAAGCCTTACCCGACCTTGCTCCAACTTTCCTGCGGCTGCTTCCGCCCTGCTTCCGCGAGAAAATCAGCGCCCCGGACGCGCTCCCCCAAAACGGACGAAACCCCCAGGTTTCCCTGGGGGTTTCGGTGGTGGGCACTACTGGGATTGAACCAGTGACCCCTTCCATGTCAAGGAAGTGCTCTCCCGCTGAGCTAAGCGCCCGTCTCGTCTGCCTCATCGGTGTGTCGCCGTGAGGGATGTGCTTTTAGCGTCACTTTGCCGGCTTGGCAACCCCAAAATATAGAATTGTGACGAGAAATCTCACCTGCTTTGGCCGGGGGATGACAGAACCGCGCATTTGCACTAAACCCAAGCCCATGGAAACGCAGCCTTCCCATCTGTCAGCCGGTGCCGTTCTGGAGATCATCTCCCCCGACGAGCAGACCGTGCCTTTGGTGTTTGCCTCGCCGCATAGCGGGTGCGACTATCCGGCGGCGTTCCTGGCGCAGGCGGCACTCGACCCGCAGGCGTTGCGCCGCTCCGAGGACAGTTTCGTCGACGAGTTGTTCGCCGCCGCCCCAAGCCTGGGCGCGCCTTTGCTAAAGGCGCATTTCCCGCGCGCCTATGTGGACGTCAACCGCGAGGCGTTCGAGCTGGACCCGGCCATGTTCGACGCCCCGTTGCCGCCGCATGTGACCACCGATTCGCCGCGCGTCGCCGCCGGCTTGGGCACCGTCGCCCGCGTCGTTGCCTGCGGCGCCGAGATTTATCGGCACAAGCTGTCCTATGCCGAGGTCGAGCAGCGGATCAACGGCCTGTACTATCCCTATCACACGGCGCTGGTCGCATTGATCGAGCAGACCCGCCGGCGTTTCGGCTGCTGCCTGCTGGTCGATTGCCACTCGATGCCATCGATCGGCGGCCCAGCCGACAGCGACACCGGCACCGCCCGCGTCGATTTCGTCCTGGGCGACGGCTATGGCTCCAGCTGCGCCGCCGCCGTCACCCGCACCGCCGAACAATGCCTGCGCTTCCAGGGCTACCGGGTGATCCGCAACACCCCCTATGCCGGTGGCTTCACCACCCGCCACTACGGCCATCCCGAGCACGGCGTCCACACGCTGCAAATCGAGATCAATCGCCGCCTGTACATGAACGAGACGACCCATGTGCGCGGTCCCCACTTCGCCGTGCTGCAAAGCAATCTCGGCGCCCTTATCGCCGCCCTGGCGGCCCTGCCGTTGAGTGTTCTGACACCATGAACAATCCCCTCTCCTCCCAGGTCGTGATCCGCGATTCGCACGAAGACGACGTCGCCGCGATCCACGCCATCTATGCCTATTACGTCACCCGCAGCGCCGCCTCGTTCGAGGAGGAGCCGCCGACGGTCGAACAGATGAAAGCCCGCCGCGCCAAGACCCTGGATCGCGGCCTGCCGCATCTGGTCGCCGAGATCGATGGCGAAGTTTTGGGCTATACTTATGCTGGGCCGTTCCGCACCCGCTCGGCCTACCGCTACACCATCGAGGATTCGATCTATGTCGCCCCCACGGTGGTGCGGCGCGGCCTTGGCGTGTCTCTGCTAGGGGGTCTGGTTGATCGCTGCACCGATCTTGGCTACCGCCAAATGATCGGCATCATCGGTGATTCGGCCAATCAGGCGTCGATCGGCGTCCACCGCAAGCTGGGCTTCCGCCAAGAAGGCGTGTTGCGCGGCGTCGGACTGAAATTCGGCCGCTGGGTCGATGTGGTGATCATGCACCGCCCCTTGGGCAACGACACCTTCGATCTGCCGGGCCTGCACCAGCCCGGGCTGAAACCCGACATCTAAGGCGCAAGAGCGAATGTCCGAATGGACGGTGACCCGGCTAGTCAGAATAGGGCCTTAACACCGGGTTACTTCGCTAGCGAACCGCAATTCTACAGCCGAGATAGCCCGAAATTTTCGGCAGCGGCTGCGAATTGTCTCTCATTGACTATAGATACGTCATTCCATGTTGAAATGATGCGGTTCAACCATTAGACTTATGGAAACCACATTATTTAGATGGACCGTAAAATGATTGAAGAAACCGCTCGCCTTGTCGCGGCCTATGTCAGCCATAATGCCGTATCGATCAGCGAGCTTCCGGCACTTATTCAGAGCACCTACAAGGCGCTGACCTC
This sequence comes from Patescibacteria group bacterium, assembly GCA_035297005.1. Taxonomy (GTDB): domain Bacteria; phylum Pseudomonadota; class Alphaproteobacteria; order Rhodospirillales; family Magnetospirillaceae; genus DATGZW01. The sequence goes on along the minus strand of DATGZW010000219.1, from coordinate 6,002 downwards.
CACCGGCGAGGATACTGTCGTCGTCGAGGCTCAGCAGCCCGCCGTGCCGGTGAAAAAGTCGGTGTCGGCGTCGGCGGTGATCTGCCTGGAATGCGGCAAGGGCCAGAAGATGCTGAAGCGTCATCTGCACACCGCGCACGACCTGACCCCGGACGAGTATCGCTCCAAGTGGAACCTGCCCTTGGATTACCCGATGGTGGCACCCGATTACGCCGCCCGTCGCTCGGAACTGGCCAAGACTATCGGCCTGGGCAAGAAGCGCGTCTGATAAGATGACAAGATTGGTGGAAGAAAGCGGCCTTTCGGGCGCTTACTTCCACCACTTGACGTAGCCGCCGCGAACAGTTTCGACCTCGGCACGCAATTCGCCGTCGAATTCGCCGGCCGACTTCAACTTCAATACACTGCGGCCACTCTTGGTCTGGTCCGGCTTGGCGGCGGTATCCGCGTCGGCACCGGCTTCGCCGTCGGCTGACGCCTCGGCGCTGACGGCGGCGACTTTCGGCTTACGCCCGCGAACAGCCTTGACCGGAGCAGCATCGGGCTGCGGCGCGGCGGCAGGCGCTTCAGACGCCACCACCGGAGCCTGGGGAGCCGGCGCAACAGCCACGGGCTCGGGCTCGGCCACGGGCGCCGTCGGTTTGACGAAGTCCTGAGCCACCGCGAAGCGCTCGGCCAGACCACGCCCGCCAAAGCGGATGAACTGAGCGATCACCTCGCCCCGTCGAATTTGGAATGACACCCCCGCCGTCCCTGGCTCGTTGGCGCGCAAGACCGCCAATAACAACCGACGCACATCGGGATTGGGTTCGCTATGAAAAGCCACGGCCCAACCCAGACGCCAATTGGTCCGATGTCCATAAGCGGCGGCGGCGGCTTTGACCTCAAGATCAACCGCCGTCATAAGCTCGGGCGTCACATTGACGTCGCCAATCGAAACGGTTTCCTCGACGCCAAACAGCGCAACCTGGATCTTCAAGCTTACCCCCGAACTCTGTTAAGGACCGCCAAATACAACGGCAAGCGCCATACGAACGGTCACGCGACCTGTATTGTCTTCGCCTGCCCTTTCCGGGCCTCTGCGAGACGGCAAGCGCACTGGATTTAGGTGCTTTGCTCTTGCCCCCCTGGAGAGGGGAATACTCAGCAGTCAGATCGGAAAACTCAGCAAGCAACCTAATGGAAAGGTTGGCGTCCCCGACGGGATTCGAACCCGTGTCGCCGCCGTGAAAGGGCGGTGTCCTAGGCCTCTAGACGACGGGGACGTCGCGGAGGAGCGCTTTAGTATCCTTGGACGACGCCGAGTTCAATATGTTTTTTCATTTCAGGCAAAAAATAGTTAGCGAACCAGGGCTCCGTCCTCGATGAACATCTGAACACTCGTATTTCCCTGCCAGCTATCCATCCGTAACGTGCCGGCCAGATGCATCGGCGTGCCGTCATTGGACAACAACGCCTGCCCAAGATCGGTGTCGGCGGAGCGAAAGGCGATCGCCTTCAAACGCCCTCCGGCCCGCCCGGTGAGTTGGCAACTGACATGGCCCGACCCCACCACGCGCGGGGCGATGATGCGCGCGCCCAGCAGGACGAAACGCGGCTCGGCATTGCCCGAGCCGAAGGGGCCGAGTTGTTTCAGCGTCTCGATCAGCTCCAGAGTGGCGCCAGAGGCGTCCAGAGCCCCGTCAAGCTCCAGCAGCGGCACTAGTGGCCCGGCCATCTGCGCCGCCAGCCGTTCGCCCAGGAATCGGCGTAATTCGTCAAGGCGGTCGCGGGCCACGGTGAAGCCCGCCGCCATGGCGTGACCGCCGCCTTTGATCAGCAGACCGCTTTGGCGGGCGGCGATGATGGCGCCGCCCAGATCGATGCCGGGCACCGAGCGCCCCGACCCCTTGCCCTCGCGGCCCTCCAGGGCGATCACACAGGCCGGGCGGTTGTAGCGTTCCTTCAGGCGGCCGGCGATGATACCGATGACGCCGGGGTGCCAGTTCTCTCCCGCCGCCAGCACCAGCGGCAGACCGTCATCGGGGCGGCCCTCGACCTGCTCGATGGCGTCGAGCAGAACCTGCGCCTCGATTTCCTGGCGGTCTTTGTTGTAGCTGTCCAATTGCTCGGCGAACTGGCGCGACTCGGCGGCATCGTCGGATGACAGCAGCCGCGTGCCCAGATCGGCCTGCCCGACCCGTCCTCCGGCATTGACGCGCGGCCCCAGGATGTAGCCGAGGTGATAGGCCTCGGGCTTTTCCTTGACGCCGCAGACATCAGCCAGCGCGGCGATGCCGGCATTGCCGCGCTTGGCCATCACCTTGAGGCCTTGCGTAACCAGCGCGCGGTTGACGCCGACCAGCGGCACCACGTCGCAGACGGTGCCCAAGGCGACGATGTCCAGCCACTGCAAAAGGTCCGGCCCGCGCTTGCCTCCATACCAGCCGGCGTCGCGCAGCCCCTTGTTGACGGCCACCGCCAGCAGGAAGGCCACGCCGACCGCCGCCATCTGGCCGTGCGGGCTGGTTTCGTCCAGGCGGTTGGGATTGACCACGGCGACCGCCTTGGGCAAGGCCGATTCGGCTTCGTGATGATCGACGACGATCATGTCCAGCCCCGCCGCCGCCGCCGCGTCCAGCGCCTCGAAGGCGGTGACGCCGCAATCGACGGTCACAACCACCTTCGCCCCGCGCGCTTGCAGGCCCAGCAAGGCCGGACCATTAGGCCCATAGCCTTCGATCATGCGATCGGGGATATGCACCAGCACCTGTGCGCCAACGGCGTGGAAGAAGCGGCTGAGCAAGGCCGAGGAGGTCGCGCCATCGACATCGTAATCGCCGAAAATACCGATGATCTCGCCTGTGGTGACGGCGCGCACCAGACGCTCGACCGCGACGTCCATATCCAGCAAATGGAAGGGATCGGGCAGCAGGTCACGCAGGGTCGGGTTGAGAAACCCCTCGGCCTCGTCGAGTCCGATATTGCGGGCGGCCAGCACCCGGCCGACGACTTCGGGCACCCCCAAACGCTGGCTCATCGCCAAGGCCAAGCGCTCATCGCAGGCCACCGCCTGCCAGCGCCGGGCGTTCAGCGACCGCTCGACGCCCAGATAGGCATCGACGGAAGGAGTGGGAGCGGCCAGGGCCGCGTTGTCGGTGCCCAGCGTCATGCTCTCAAGTCCTCTTGTGCGTCCCGGCAGTCAGCGACCCTTGCCGCCGCAGTCCGGCTTACGGTCCAAATTGTGGTGTGCTTCGATGTAGCGCAAGGTGCCGGTGGTCGAGCGCATGACCATCGAATGCGTCACCGCCGCCCCCGGCGAGCGATGCACGCCGCGCAGCATGGCGCCGTCGGTGACCCCGGTGGCGGCGAACATGACATTGCCACGCGCCATCTCGGTCAGGTCGTATTTATGGCGGGGATCGGTGATGCCAGCGCGCTTGGCCCGCTGCTTCTCGTCGTCGCTGCGCAACAGCAGGCGGCCCTGCATCTGGCCGCCGAGGCAGCGCAACGCCGCCGCCGCCAACACGCCTTCGGGCGCGCCGCCGGTCCCCCAATACATATCGACGCCGGTATGTGGCAACGCGGCGGCGATCACCCCGGACACGTCGCCATCGGCGATCAGCATGATTCGCGCCCCGGCCTCGCGCACTTTGGCAATCAAGTCGTCATGGCGCGGGCGATCAAGGATGCAGATCAGCAAATCCGAAATATCGGCATGCTTGGCCTTGGCCAAGGCCCGCAGGTTTTCCTCGGGCGACTGGTCGAGATCAACGATGCCGGGCGGCAAACCAGCGCCAATAGCAAGCTTTTCCATATAGGAGTCGGGCACCGAGAGGAACCCACCCGGCTCGGCAATGGCGACCACGGCGCAAGCGTTCTGGCCGCCTTTGGCGCAGATGGTGCTGCCCTCCAGCGGGTCGAGCGCCACGTCGATGGCCGGGCCTTTGCCGCAACCGACCTTTTCGCCGATATACAGCATCGGCGCATCCTCGCGCGCGCCCTCGCCGATCACCACGGTCCCGGCGATCGATAGGCAATCCAAGGCCGTCCGCATCGCCGTGATGGCAGCTTGGTCGGCGACCCGCTCGTCACCGCGCCCGGTCATGCGCGATGCCGCCAGCGCCGCTGCTTCGGTGACACGTACGGCTTCCAGCGCCAGATTTCGATCCATCGCCGCCCCTGCTCCAGTCATCGTCAGACTCCGCCCTTGCGTCAGAACGCCTCGATACGGATCAAGCGCGGCGGTTCGACCACCGCTTCAATCGCCTTGATGCGACCGATGGCGCGTTCCATCGCCGCTTCCTGGGTGTCATGCACGGTCATCACCACCGGCACCGTTTCACCCGGAGCCCGCGCCCGTTGCAAAATCGCTTCCATCGACACTTCCTCGTCGCGCAAGGCGGTGGCGATGTCGGCGAACACGCCGGGACGGTCGAGCACCATCAGGCGAATGTAATAAGCGCCGCGATGGCCTTCCATCGGCGACAGATCCAGCGGCTTCAACGCCTGCGCCGGCACCCCGAAGGTAGGCGTGCGACGGCCGGCGGCGATATCGACCAGATCGGCGGCGACTGCGGAAGCGGTCGGACCGGCTCCGGCGCCACGGCCTTCAAACACCGCGCGGCCGACGAAATCGCCCTCGGCCACCACAGCGTTAAATACGCCATCGACGCGGCCGATGGAGGAATGAATCGGCACCATGCAGGGATGCACGCGCTGTTCGATGCCGGCTTCGGTGCGCCGGGCAATGCCCAGCAGCTTGATGCGGTAGCCCAGTTCCTCGGCGAACTGGATATCCAGCGCCGAGACGTGGCGGATGCCTTCGATATGCATCTTGGCGAAATCGACCGCCGTGCCGAAAGCCACGCTGGTCAGGATGGTCAGCTTATGCGCGGCGTCGATGCCGTCGATGTCGAAGGACGGATCGGCCTCGGCATAACCCAGCGCCTGCGCCTCGGCCAGCACTTCGCCGAAGTCCCGCCCGGTTTCGCGCATGGTGGTCAGGATATAATTGCAGGTGCCGTTGAGGATGCCGTAAATCTGCTGCACGCGGTTGCCGGTCAGGCCTTCGCGTAGCGCCTTGATGATCGGAATGCCCCCCGCCACCGCCGCCTCGAAAGCCAGGGTCACACCCTTGCTTTCGGCCAGTTGCGCCAAGGCAGTGCCATGGATGGCGACCAGCGCCTTGTTGGCGGTGACCACATGGCAGCCACGCGCCAGCGCCCTTTCGCAGACCTTTTTGGCGATGCCGTCGGACCCGCCGATGACCTCGACGATCACATCAGCGTCGGCCTTTTCGGCCATGACGACGGCGTCGTCATACCACTCCAGCCCGTCCAGCGAGATGCAGCGGTCACGGCTGCGGTCGCGCGCCGATACGGCGGTGACCACCACCGGCCGACCGGCCCGCGCCGCGATGACATCGGCTTGCTCGCGCAGCAGGCGAATGGTGCCGGCGCCGACCGTTCCCAGGCCGGCGACCGCGACTTTCAAAGGAGACTGGCTCACGCGCCGCCCGCCTGCGTCTTGTCGCCGTTCAGCAGCGCCTTGTCGTAGGTGCCGAGGAACTGCTTGATGTTGCGCACCGCTTGACGGATGCGATGACGGTTTTCGACCAGGGCGATACGCACATGGGTGTCGCCGTATTCGCCGAAACCGATACCCGGCGCCACGGCCACCTTGGCCTCGCGCAGCAGCAGCTTGGAGAACTCGACCGAGCCCAAATGAGCGAAGGCCGGCGGGATCGGCGCCCAGGCGAACATCGTCGCCGGCGGGCTGGGAACGTCCCAACCGGCGGCGTCCAAGCCTTCGATCATGACGTCGCGGCGATCCTTGTAGAGCTGGCGGATCTCCTCGACGCAGTCCTGCGGACCGTTCAATGCGGCGCTGGCGGCCACCTGGATCGGCGTGAAGGCGCCGTAATCGAGGTAGGATTTGATGCGCGACAACGCGTGGATCAGCGTCTTGTTGCCGGCGGCGAAGCCGATGCGCCAACCCGGCATGTTATAGGTCTTCGACAT
>DATGZW010000218.1:0-5730 GCA_035297005.1 Patescibacteria group bacterium | reverse complement strand
CTCGCCATCGACCTTGACGCGCTGGAAGCCCTTTTTCTGAAGCTCCAGCAAGTCCTTGCGGTACTCGCCCTTGCGGCCGCGCACGACGGGGGCCAGCAGCAACAGGCGAGTGCCTTCCGGCATCGCCATCACCCGGTCCACCATCTGCGAGACGGTTTGGCTTTCGATCGGCAATCCCGTGGCCGGCGAATGCGGCACGCCGATGCGGGCGAACAGCAGGCGCATGTAGTCGTAGATCTCGGTCACCGTGCCGACGGTCGAGCGCGGGTTCTTCGAGGTGGTCTTCTGCTCGATGGAGATGGCTGGCGACAATCCTTCGATCAAATCGACGTCTGGCTTGGCCATCAGTTCCAGGAACTGGCGCGCATAGGCCGACAGCGACTCGACATAGCGGCGCTGGCCCTCGGCATAGATAGTGTCGAAGGCCAGGGACGATTTGCCCGACCCCGACAGCCCGGTGATGACGATCAAACGGTCGCGCGGCAGGTCCACATCGACGTTCTTCAAATTATGTTCGCGCGCACCGCGCACGCGGAGAAAGGATGTCATTGTTCACCCATGCGGGAGAGAGGCGTGGCGTCACCACGGAGAATCCGGTCAAGCCAGCGCATTAAGCTACCTGACCATATCGAATGTGTCGGATATAATCTTTGTTCTGCGCTTCTAAAGGTCCGATCCGCCCAATGACGAATATGGTTTCCGTGCACAGCATATCGAAAGCATTTGGCGGCCTCCAAGCCGTCAATCAATGCAGTTTCGACATAGCGGCAGGCGGCATCACCGGGTTGATCGGCCCCAACGGCGCCGGTAAGACCACGCTGTTTTCGATGATCGCCGGGGCGTTGAAGCCCGATTCTGGGAAAATTACCCTGGATGGTCAAGATGTTACCGGCCTTCCGACGCATAAGCTGTTCGCTCGCGGGCTGGTCCGCACCTTTCAAATTCCGCATGAATTTTCCCGCATGACGGTGCGCGAAAATTTAATGGTGGTGCCGCCCGGCCAGCTTGGCGAGAGCCTGTTTTGGGCGCTGGTGGCCGGCAAGCGGGTGCGCGAGCAGGAAGATATTCTCTGCTGCAAGGTTGATGACGTTCTGGAATTTCTGCAAATCGCGCATGTGGCGGACGAATCGGCGGGGAATCTTTCTGGCGGGCAGAAGAAGCTTCTGGAACTCGGGCGGACCATGATGACCGATGCGCGCATGGTGTTGCTGGATGAACCGGGAGCCGGGGTCAACCGCACCCTGCTGGGCAAATTATCCGACGCCATTTTGCGCCTGAACCGTGAACGCGGCTATACCTTCTGCATCATCGAGCACGACATGGACCTGATCGCCAAGCTGTGCCAGCCAGTGGTGGTGATGGCGCATGGGCGGGTCATCGCCCAAGGAAGCATGGACGACATCCGCGCCAATGATGAAGTGCGCACCGCCTATCTGGGGGCGTCATGATGCTCGACATGCGGGGGCTGGTTGGCGGCTATGGCGGCAACGACGTGCTCAAGGGAGCGTCGCTGAGCGTCGCCGCTGGTGAAATCGTCGTCATCATCGGCCCCAACGGCGCTGGCAAATCGACCTTGATGAAATCGGCTTTCGGGCTGGTCGTCCTCCGCCAAGGGCATGTCCGTTTCGACGGCGAGGACATCACCAACCTGCGCCCCGATCTGGTGGTGCGGCGGGGAATGTCCTATGTGCCGCAGGAAAACAACGTCTTTCCCAGCCTGAGCGTCCAGGAAAACCTGGAGATGGGCGCGTATTTGCGCAAAGCCGGCACGGCCGAACGCATGGAGCAAATCTTCGAGATTTTCCCGCGCCTGAAGGAGCGCCGCAAGCAGACCGCCGGGCAGATGTCGGGGGGCGAGCGGCAGATGGTCGCCATGGGCCGCGCCTTGATGCTCGACCCTAAGCTGCTGCTGCTGGACGAGCCGACCGCTGGGTTGTCGCCGCTGTTCATCGAACAGACCTTCGAACGCATCGTCGAGGTCAACCGGTTGGGGATCGGCATCTTGATGGTGGAACAGAATGCCAAGCAGGCCTTGGCCATCGCCCATCGCGGCTATGTGCTGGCGATGGGGGCCAACCGCCACCAGGACAGTGGCGCGGCTCTGCTGGCCAATCGAGACATCGCCGAAATGTTCTTGGGGGGCTGAGGGCATGGACGCAACCAACCTGCTTCAATTGCTGGTCTATGGCGTGGTGCTGGGCAGCATCCTCTCCTTGGGCGCCATCGGGGTGTCACTACTTTTTGGCATATTGCGCTTTTCCAACTTCGCCCATGGAGACATCATGACCTTCGGCGCCTATTGCGCCTATGCCATGGTGACGGGGCTGCATTGGCCGGTCTGGGCCTCGCTGCCGGTGGGTATGGCTGGCGCCGCCGCCGTGTCCGTAGCCGCCGACCAATTGGTCTATCGCCGGCTGCGGCGCACCCAGCCGGTGATTCTGCTGATTTCCTCGTTCGGCATGGCCTTGATCGTGCGCAGTGTGGCGACGCTGATTTGGGGGCCGCAGGACCATAGCTACGTCAAAGGCATCCAGATGCCGATGCGCTTCGGCGACATCGTCGTCCGCCCCGATCATCTGGTGATCCTGGGCGGCTGCGTGGCGCTGGTGGTTGCCGTGCATCTGTTCCTCAGCCGCACCCGCATGGGCAAGGCGATGCGGGCGCTGTCCGACAACATGGATCTGGCGCGCGTCTCCGGCATCGACGCCGAACGGGTGATCGTCTGGACCTGGGCCTTGGGCGGTGCTTTGGCCGGAGCGGCGGGGGTATTCCTGGCGCTCGACAGCCGCTTGACGCCGATGATGGGGTGGTCGGCGCTGCTGCCGATCTTCGCCGCCGCCATCCTCGGCGGCTTCGGCAAGCCCTATGGCGCTATCCTCGGCGGCATGGTCATCGGCATCGCCTCCGAGATGTCGACGGCGGTGCTCGATCCCGCCTACAAGCCGGCGGTCGCCTTCGCCGTGATGATCGTCATGCTGATCGTCAAACCCACCGGACTGCTGGGAGCCCGCCGATGATCGAAGCCTCCGGCCTTGCCGATTATGGCGTGTTCCTGCTGACCCTGGCGGCCATCTATGCCGTGTTCACCCTGGCGCTGAACGTGCAGTGGGGCATGACCGGCTTGTTCAACATCGGTATCGCCGGTTTCTATGCCATCGGCGCTTATACAACAGCCATCGTCACCACGCCGCCGGATGCCGGGCATCTGGGCGGCTTCGGCCTGCCGTTCGCGGTCGGGCTGGTGGCAGCCATGGCGGTGTCCGGGGTGATCGCCGTCGCTGTCGGCTTGATCACCCTGAACCTGCGCGCCGATTACCTGGCCATCGCCAGCATCGGCATCGCCGAGATCCTCCGTCTGATCTTCAAGAACGAAACTTGGCTGGGCAACGGCGTGCGCGGTCTCAGCGGCATTGCGCGACCGTTCTCCGACGACCCATTGGTCTATCTGGTGGTGGTGCTGGCGGTATTGGGCCTCGTCTATTGGGCCGTCGAGCGCGCCCGGCTGTCTCCCTGGGGCCGCGTGCTGCGCGCCATCCGCGAGAACGAGTTGGGCGCGCAGGCGGCAGGTAAGGACGTCTTCCGCTTCCGCCTTGCCGCCTTCGTCCTGGGTTCGGCGGTGATGGGGTTGGGCGGGGCGCTTTACGCCCATTTCGTCGGCTTCATCAGCCCCGAAGCCTTCGAGCCGGTGTTCGCCACCTTCCTGGTCTGGGTGATGCTGATCGCCGGCGGCAGCGGCAGCAACAAAGGCGCGGTGCTGGGAGCCTTTGTCATCTGGGCGCTATGGTCGGGCACCGAACTGCTGACCGCCCAACTGCCGGCCTCGTTGGTCACCCAGGCCAGTGCCGTGCGGGTGCTGCTGATCGGCGTGCTGTTGCAAGTGATCCTGCTGCGCCGCCCGCAAGGTCTGTTGCCGGAGGAAAAGCCGAAGAGGCTCCGCTGACGCGGACGGGCGACCGCCCGGACCCGCATGGAGCAATGCTCCAGACCTCCTTCTTTAGTTATTAAAGAACAAGGGGTTCGGGGGATTCTCCCCGAGCGGGTGTGGGCGGCAGCCCACTGGCGAAGCCAATGAAAAGCCTACAGCTTCGGCTCGAACACCTCTTTGGTGACGATGGCGCCGTCCTGGATTTCCCAGTGGGCGAAGGTGCCGCCGACATCGCCATGGGCGTCGAATTTGAGTGCTCCGGAGGCTCCGGTGTAATCGATGCTCTTGCCTTGGGCCAGAAGCTGCTTGGCCTTGGCGAATTCGCCGGGACCGACCTTTTCGCCGCCCTCGGCGGTGATCTGGCGGATGGCGTCGCGGATTTTGGCGCCGTCGGTGGACTTGGCTTTCTCGGCGGCCAGGGCCAGCACATAGACGGCGTCGTAATAGCCGTCGATATAAGGCTTGGGCGACACTTCGCCATAGCGGGCCTTGTAAGCTGCCTTGAACGCCTCGCCAGCGGCATAGCCGGGCAGGGGAGCGGCGGCGGTGCCGGCGGCGCCGTCAAGGAACTGACCGCCGATGGCCTCGATGATTTCCGGGGCTTTCATGCCGTCGGACAGCAGGAAGCGGTTGAACAACCCGCTTTCCAGCGCCTGCTTAAGGATCGGCACGCCGTCGCCGGTATAGGCGATCAACAGCAGCGCATCGGGGTGGCCGGTCGAGGCTTTCTGCACCTCGCCGCTGAAGCTGGCCTGCTTGGGCTCGAAACCGGTTGCGGCGGTGACCTTGCCGCCAGCCTTTTCGAAGGCTTGGGTGAAGGAGTCCGATAGCGGCTTGCCGTAGTCGCTGTTGACGTAGATCACGCCGACCGACTTATAGCCCTTGTCGCGCGCCACTTGAGCCATGGCGATGCCTTGGAAGGCGTCAGAGGGAATGGTGCGGAAGGCGAACCCCTTGGCGTCGAGTGTGCTGATCATCGGCGAGGTGGCCGAACCGCTGATGATCGGGATGCCCGCCGGAACCGCCACGCTGCGGGCCACCGGAATGAACACGCCGCTGCCCATCGGGCCGATAAGGGCGTTGACCTTTTCCACCGACACCAGCTTGTGTGCGGCATCGACGCCGGCTTGCGGGCTGGTCTGGTCGTCGCCGACCGCCAGGGCTACCGGAGAGCCGAGCACGCCGCCGGCCTTGTTGATTTCCTCGACCGCCAGCTTGGCGCCGTTCAGCGCCGCCGGGCCGTAATCCGCCAACTCGCCGGTCAACGGCATGACCGCGCCGATCTTCAGCTTGGTCTGGGCCAGCGCCGGGTTCGCCGTCAGCATGGCCGCCGCCATAAGGGCAGCGCCGATACGCAGGTGGATCGCAGCCATTTCAGTCTCCGAGAAGTGATATGCAGGCGGCGAGTTTATGCAGACCATCCCGGATGCGCAACAAATCGTCGCGGGAAGCCTGGCTTCAGCGGCGACTACGAAAAATCACTTTCCGGCCAGGGGCAGGAGAGATACATTTCGCCGCTTCCTATCCGAGATACAAAGAGCGGGGGCCCCATGGCCGGTAGCGTCAACAAAGTCATTCTCATCGGCAATCTGGGCCGCGATCCCGAAGTGCGCCACGCTCAGGACGGCACCAAAATCGTCAACCTGAACATCGCCACCTCGGAATCGTGGAAAGACCGCGCGACGGGCGAGCGCAAGGAAAAGACCGAGTGGCATCGTGTCGTCATCTTCAATCCGCATCTGGCCGACATCGCCGAGCGGTATTTGAAGAAGGGCAGCACCGTCTACATCGAGGGCGCCTTGCAG
>DATGZW010000217.1:0-2414 GCA_035297005.1 Patescibacteria group bacterium | reverse complement strand
GCGGCGCAGAACCTCCGCCGCCTTGACGATTACCGAGGTCTTGCCGGTTGAAGGCGATCCCGCCACCGTGATCAAGCGCATTCAGCGGCCTCCCCGGCGTGCCCAGGCGTCAAAGAAGATACGCCCAGCGGTGCGCGTGCGCTCGACCATGTCATGGCTGCGCACATGCTCCCAACCCAGCCATTTCAGCCGTGCCCCCGGTGGAAACGCGTCCGCCACCGCCGCCGATACCGGCGGGTAGCGGTTTTTGCTCAGCACCGCGCCTAAATCCGGGCCGGTGACGTAATCGATCAAGGGACGCAGGCGTTCGGCCCGGCGGGGATCGGCAACGAAGCCGATGGGCATGGCCAACGCGCCGTCGTCGGGCCACACCACCGAGGTGCGGTCGCGGCGCGGGCAGATATCGGCTTGCAGCCACGGCAGGATCGAAATGGCCGCCGCCTGATCGCTGCCAGACCCCGCCGCCCGCACCGCACGGATGTTGTGAATCAGGTGTTTGACGTTGCCGGCGAAGGCGTCCAGCCCTGCCGCGCCGAATTCCTCGAACAAGGAGAGCAGCAGGAATTCGTTGTAGTCCTGATAGGGCACCTGTCCATTGGCGCGCCAGCCGCCGAACGACACGTCGCGGACATAACGCGGATCGAGCACATCGCTCCAGCGCCGAGGCGCGGGGCGGTCGCCAAGCTTGGCATGGTCGATCAACATCACCATCGGGATTACCGCGAACACCGAGAACACCCCGAGCGAATCGAGCAGGCCGGCTTCAACGCAGGCGGGGTGGGCTGGCGGGGCAGGGAGGCTGGGTGAGGCGGCGGCATAGTGGCCCAGCCACGCGGCGGACAGCAGATCGGCCGACCACGACGACAGCACCATTCCCGGCAGCGCATCCAGGCCGGGCGCGGTCAGCAGGCCTTCAAAGGGCGCAGACCACTCGCCGCCCATGAGGAAGCTGCACGCCAGCGAATGCCCCGCCACCGCCCGATCCAACCCGGCCTTGAACGGTCGGCGCAGTGGAATCGGCATGCGCCCGAGGAAGTCGAGATCGGCGAGGCGCGGCAACGGCGGAGATCCTGCCGTCCAGGTGGCGCCGTCCAGATCGCTGACGATGTGCGGTTTGCCGTAGAACATCGCCCCTCGCCCTTTCATGGAGGACGCCACCCATTGCAGCGCCTCAAGTCAATCAAAGGATTGATTTGCTCGCGGCAAAAGTCAATGCTATTCGTTTATAGTACATCGACAATAATATATTGTTAGATGTCAGACAATAGACAATGTACAAAAATGTACACTGTAGCAAACAGTGTTCGTTCTCGTGCATATTGATGGAGTGAAGCGAATGGGACATAGCCCCCCTGTGAGACCGACGGATTCGGCGATGACGGAGCGGTTGCTCTGGCCGGCTAACCCGGAAACCACGCGCATTCTCTATCTGGCGCGCTTTGCGCCCGACGATCCGGTCTATACCGTCAAGCCGGACAGCGTGGTGTCGGGCTATGCCGAGTACCATTTCAACCTGTTCCAGGCGCTGCGCGAGATCGGCTATGACGTCCGCTCCAGCTCCAAGCCCTATGCGGCGTGGATGGCGGGGGGCAATGTGGATTTTGTCTTCTCGTTGCTCAACCGCATGCCGTTCCGCAATCCGGAACTCCATATCCCCAGCGTCTGCGAATATCTGCACCTGCCCTATCTGGGGGCGCCGCCCAATATCCGCGCGCTCGCCGAGGACAAATATCTCAGCAAGCTGACCTTCCGCGCGCTGGGCCTGCCGGTCGCCGAGGGCCGCCCCTATAGCCGGGGCGATGCGCTGGATCCGCCCGATTTTCCCGGTCCCTATTTCGTCAAGGACCGCTTCGGCGCGGCCTCGGAAGGCGTCACCGCCGACAGCCTGCAAGACAGTTGGGAGGGGGCGGCGCGGATGGTCCGCACCCTGCACGACCAAGGCCGCGACGTGCTGGTCGAAGCCTATTGTCCGGGCATCGACGTGACCGTGCCGGTGATCGGACACAGCCCCTATCTAATTTTGGGCCATGTCTCGCCGCAGTCCGACCAGATCGGCAACATCCTGACCCAAGACCTGAAGGCCGACGACCATCTGGGCAACCAACTGGTCGATGTCGGCGACAGCGCCGCCGCCATGCGCGGCGATGTCGCCACCCTGTGGCGCGCGCTTGGTCCCATCGACTATTTTCGCGTCGATTACCGCTGGGATCCGGCGACCGGCCGCCGCACTGTGCTGGAAATCAACATCTGCTGCTATCTCGGCAAGCAGGGCGCGCTATGCCTGGCCGGTCAGCAGTGGGGCTTTAGCCGCAAAGCCATCCTGGCCCATGTGGTCGAATACAGTCTGGCCCGCCAGAAAGGGGCGCGCGAGCGAGGCGCATGGATTGTGTAACCCGCCTGATCCGTTACGGCCT
>DATGZW010000216.1:0-4831 GCA_035297005.1 Patescibacteria group bacterium | reverse complement strand
ACGTCGGTCAGCTTGCCGGTCACCGCGGCAGCGGCGGCCATGGCCGGGCTTACCAAGTGGGTGCGGCCGCCACGGCCCTGACGACCCTCGAAATTACGGTTCGAGGTCGAGGCGCAACGCTCGCCTTCCTTCAGCTTGTCGGCGTTCATCGCCAGGCACATCGAACAGCCCGGCTCGCGCCACTCGCAGCCGGCGGCGATGAAGATCTCGTCCAGGCCTTCGGCTTCCGCCTGTTCCTTGACCAGACCCGAACCGGGGACGATCAGCGCCCGCATGCCGGCGGCGACCTTGCGGCCCTTGAGCACTTCAGCGGCGGCGCGGAAGTCTTCAATACGGCCATTGGTGCAGGAACCGATGAACACGGTGTCCACGGTCACTTCGGTCAGCGGCGTGCCGGGAGTCAGGCCCATATAGGCCAGCGAACGCTCGACGGCGGTGCGCTTGGCCGGATCGGCGATCTCGGCCGGGTTCGGCACGGAGGCGGTGATCGGCAACACGTCCTCGGGGCTGGTGCCCCAGGTCACCATCGGTACCAGCGTGCTCGCGTCGATTTCGAGGATGGTATCGAAATGGGCGCCCTCGTCGGTCGTCAGCGTCTTCCAGTAGTTCACCGCAGCCTGGTAGGTGGCGCCCTTGGGAGCGCGCGGCTTGCCCATGATATAGGCGAAGGTCACCTCGTCGGGGGCGATCAGACCGGCGCGGGCGCCGGCTTCGATGGTCATGTTGCAGACCGTCATGCGGCCTTCCATCGACAGAGCACGAATGGCCTCGCCGGCATATTCGATCACATAGCCGGTGCCGCCGGCGGTGCCCAGCTTGCCGATGATGGCGAGCACCAGATCCTTGGCGGTGATGCCGGGCGGCAAAGCGCCATCGACGCGCACCAGCATGTTCTTCGCGGGACGCTGCACCAGGGTCTGAGTGGCCAGCACATGCTCGACTTCCGAGGTGCCGATACCGAAGGCCAGCGACCCGAAGGCGCCATGCGTCGAGGTGTGGCTGTCGCCGCAAACGATGGTGGTGCCAGGCAGAGTGAAGCCTTGCTCCGGCCCGACGATATGCACGACGCCCTGACGGATATCGTCCATGCGCAGGTACTCGACGCCGAAGTCGCGGGCGTTGTTTTCCAGGGTTTCGACCTGGATGCGCGACTCTTCGTCGGCGATGCCCTGGCTGCGGTCGGTCGTGGGGACGTTGTGGTCGGCCACGGCCAGAGTGGCTTCCGGGTGACGAACCTTGCGACCGGCGTCGCGCAGACCTTCAAAGGCCTGCGGGCTGGTCACTTCATGCACCAGATGGCGGTCGATGTAGATGAGGCATGTGCCATCGTCCTGGACATCCACCAAGTGGCTGTCCCAGATCTTGTCGAACAGGGTGCGGGATTTGGCCATGGCGTCTTACGCTGCTCCACGCTCAAGATAAAGCGCAGGCAGGATAAGGGAGCCGGCCCCGTCCCGCCTCGCGCCGGAATTGCAACCGTCTGCCGGGCGGGACCGAAGCCCCGCCCTGGAAGGGGAAAAGGCTTACTTAGCCTTTCCGGCCTTCTTTTCGGCAGCGATAGCTTCACGCTCGGCGGCAGCCAGCTTGGCCGAATAGCCAGTGGTCTGCTCGGCGATACGCGCCGATTTGCCGCGACGATCGCGCAGGTAATACAGCTTGGCGCGACGGACGTCACCACGGCGGATCACCTCGATCTCGGCCACGTTGGGGGAGTAGAGCGGGAAAATACGCTCGACGCCTTCGCCGTAGGAGATCTTGCGAACGGTGAACGCGCTGTTCAGACCGTCGTTCTTACGGGCGATGACAACGCCCTCATACGCCTGAAGACGCTCGCGGGTGCCTTCGACGACCTTGACGCTGACCTTGACGGTATCGCCGGGAGCGAAGTCGGGAACTTTCCGGCTCGCCGTCAGTTTCTCCATCTGCTCCTGCTCGAGCGCCTGAATGATATTCACCATGGCTCAACCCTTCTCTCTTGCCTTTACGGACGCGACGTACCGTGACCACAGGTCCGGCCGGCGCTGTCTGGTTACGTCCTCCGCCTGACGTTTCCGCCAAGCGTTGATCTTCTCGTGGTGACCGGACAGCAACACGTCCGGCACCGCCCGATCATCCCAAAGCTGGGGCCGGGTGTAGTGGGGATACTCCAAGAGCCCCCACTCAAAACTTTCTTCCGCCAGCGACTCCTGGTTCCCGGTGACACCGGGCAACAGCCGCACGACGGCATCCATCATCATCAGCGCCGCCGGTTCGCCGCCCGACAGCACGAAGTCGCCGAGGCTGATTTCCTCGGCGCCGTGGGCGTCCAGCACGCGCTGGTCAACCCCCTCGAAGCGTCCACAGAGGATGGTTACCCGCTGCTCCGCCGCCAAAGCGCGCACCCTCTCCTGGTCGAGAAGGCGCCCTCGCGGAGTCAGGTAGATCAGTGGCCCGCCGTGATGCGAAGCGCGGATCGCCGCGTCGACCACGTCGGGGCGCATGACCATTCCGGCCCCGCCGCCAAAGGGACTATCATCGACGGAACGGTGTTTATCGCGGGCAAAGCCGCGAATGTCCACCGGTTCCACCGCCCACACTCCCTCTTCCAAGGCCCGTCCCGCCAATGAATGGCCGAGCGGACCCGGAAACATCTCGGGGAACAAGGTGAGGACCGTCGCCGTCCAAACCGGCCGGCCGTCACTCCCCGTCATTCCCACCGTCCTCTTCGGCGTCGTCCGGCCGCGCCTCGATTTCTTCGGGCAGTTCGACCACCAGACGCCCCCCGGCGATATCCACCACCGGCACCGTGGCGCGGGTGAAGGACAGCATCAGCGGACCTTTCGGCCCAGTCAACTCGATGACGTCGCCGCCGCCGAAGTTGAAGACGCCCTTGACCCGGCCCAACTCGCTGCCATCGCTGGCCTCGGCCCGCAGACCCACGAGATCGGAGTAATAAAACTCCTCCTCATCAGCCGGCGGCAAGGCCGAACGCGGGACATAGAGCTTGACGCCTCGCAGCGCTTCGGCCGCATTGCGGTCGTCGATGCCTTGAAGCTGGGCCGTCACCACGCCTTTGGCTTCCCCGATCAGGGTCAGCCGGTAGGGTTTTCCCGCCTCATCCTCGACCGGACCGTAGGAAGCCAGATCGCTCGGCTCCACGGTATGGCTTTTGATGCGCAGGGTGCCTCGCACCCCGTGCGCGCCCACAATGACGCCGACGCACACGCGGTTGGACATGACTTACTCGCCCGCAGCAGCCGCTTCGGCGGCGGCGGCAGCTTCAGCGGCCTTGGCGGCGGCGGCTTCGGCGGCCTTGGCGATTTCCTTCAGACGCTCCTGCGCCTTGGCCTTGGGCAGGCCCTGCTTGGTCTGCTCGGGACGCGGACGGGCGGCGATGAAGCCGGCGTCGGCGAAGAACTTGGCCACGCGGTCGGTCGGCTGCGCGCCGTTCGACAGCCAATGCTTGATGCGCTCGTCGTTCAGCACCAGACGCTGAGCGTGATCGATCGGCAGCATCGGGTTGTAGGTGCCCAGCTTCTCCAGGAACTTACCATCGCGCGGGCTGCGCGCGTCGGCCAGAACGATCTTGTAGAAGGGGCGCTTCTTGGCGCCGCCACGGGACAGGCGAATCTTCAGCGACATTCAATTCCTCGTCGATGAGCGGTTATCGGGACTGAGAACGGCAAGAGGCCGCCTCGATACGGTAATCACGTTTGTGGAAACGACACCCGGCGGTCATCCGCCGAACTTGCCGCCCCCACCCAGGCCAGGAGGGAGGATGCCGCCGAGACCGTGGCGCATCAGGCCCTTCTTGCCCATCTTGCTGACCTTCTTCATGACGTCGGCCATCTGCTGATACTGCTTCAGCAAACGGTTGACGTCCTGCACCGACACACCCGAGCCAGCGGCGATGCGACGCTTGCGGCTGGCTTTGATGTGGTCGGGATTCTTACGTTCGAACATCGTCATCGACAGGATGATTGCTTCCTGGCGATTGATGGCCTTGGGATCGATGTTGGCGTCGTCGATCTGCTGCTTCATCTTGCCGATGCCCGGCAGCATGCCGATGATGCCTTTAAGGTCGCCCATCTTCTTGATCTGGCGGAACTGGGCGGCCATGTCGTCGAGATCGAACTTGCCCTTGGCCATCTTGGCCGCGAGCTTCTCCGCCTCGTCATGCTCGAAATTGTCCATGGCCTTCTCGACCAGGGACACCACGTCGCCCATGCCGAGAATGCGGCCCGACACGCGGTCGGGATGGAACACCTCCAGCGCGTCCAGCTTTTCGCCAGCGCCCAGGAACTTGATCGGCCGGCCCGTGACCGCACGCATCGACAAGGCCGCGCCACCGCGCGCATCGCCATCGACGCGGGTCAGCACCATACCGGTGACGCCGATTTTCTCGTTGAATTCGCGGGCCAGAGTGACCGCGTCCTGACCGGTCATGGCATCGACGACCAGCAGCGTTTCCGCCGGGTTGACGGCGTCGCGCACCTCGGCGACCTCGGCCATCAGGACTTCGTCGATGTGCAGACGGCCGGCGGTGTCGAGGATGACGACGTCATAGCCTTCGCGGCGGCCGACTTCCATGGCGCGCTTGGCGATGGCCACCGGCTTTTCGCCCATGACGATCGGCAGACTGCCGACATCGGCCTGCTTGGCCAGAATTTCCAATTGCTGCTGCGCCGCCGGACGATAAACGTCGAGCGAGGCCAGCAGGACTTTCTTCTTGTCGCGGGTCTTCAGCCGCAGCGCGATCTTGGCCGAGGTCGTGGTCTTGCCCGACCCTTGCAGACCAACCATCAGCACTGGCACCGGCGGCGTGGCGACGAGGTTGATCTCCTCGGCCTGC
>DATGZW010000215.1:0-5663 GCA_035297005.1 Patescibacteria group bacterium | reverse complement strand
GGATATGCCGGCGCGCGATAAGCTGGCGGCGCGGCTGTCGCTGCCCGTCGCCCGCGCCCTGCACCGCCGCCGCCGCATCGCCCCCGACAGCCCGGCGGTGGTGCTGTTCACCTCCGGCTCGGAAGGCACGCCCAAGGGTGTCGTGCTCAGCCACGCCAATATCCTGGCCAACATCGCCCAATTGGCGGCGCGCGTCGATTTCAGCCCGGCTGATATCGTCTTCAACGCCCTGCCGGTGTTCCACTCCTTCGGCCTGACCGGAGGACTGCTGCTGCCGGTGCTGTCGGGGGTGCGGACCTTCCTGTACCCCTCGCCGCTGCATTACCGCATCGTGCCGGAACTGATTTACGACACCAACGCCACCGTGATGTTCGGCACCGACACCTTCCTGACCGGCTACGCCAAGGCGGCGCACCCCTATGACCTTTACAGCATCCGCTACGTCTTCGCCGGAGCAGAAAAGGTCAAGGACGATACCCGCCGCGCCTGGGTCGAGATGTTCGGCCTGCGCATTCTGGAGGGCTACGGCGCCACCGAAACCGCTCCAGCCTTGGCCATCAATACCCCGATGCATTGCCGCGCCGGCACCGTCGGGCGCTTCCTGCCGGCCATCGAGCACCGCTTGGAGCCGGTTCCCGGCATCGACCAGGGCGGCCGCCTGCTGGTGCGCGGACCGAACATCATGCTGGGTTACGTCAAATCCGACCGCCCCGGAGAATTGCAGCCGCCTGAGGACGGCTGGTACGACACCGGCGACATCGTCACCATCGACAGCGACGGCTATGTGCGCATCACCGGCAGATTAAAGCGCTTCGCCAAGATCGCCGGAGAGATGGTCTCGCTGGGCAAGGTCGAGGCCGAGATCGATCGGTTGTGGCATGACAGCCAGCATGCCGTGGTCGCCCTGCCCGACGCCCGCAAAGGCGAGCAATTGGTGCTGCTGACCACCCTGAAAGCCGCCACCCGCGAGGCCATCTCGGCGCAGTTCCGCGCCCATGGGCTGGGCGAGTTGATGGTGCCGCGCACGATCCTGCCCGTCGATGCCCTACCGCTGTTGGGCAGCGGCAAGATCGACTATGCTGCCGCCGCCACCCTGGCGCGGGCGGCGGTGGGTGACGAAGCGCCGTAATTTCCGATCATCCAGAGCACCAGCCGCCTCCACCACAGGATCTCACCCCATGACCAGCGACACCGGCACCCCAAAGGAACACATGCATTTCTATCGCTTCCACCGTCCGCACCTGCATCTTGACGCGATCTATGGCAATGACTGGTTCGCCTTGAAGGCGGAAGCCTTTGCCCGCTTCTTCGGCACGCCGACTTTTCTCATCGCGCAGACGGTCATCGTCGCCATCTGGATCCTGGTCAATGTCGCCGGCTTCACCACCTTCGACATTTACCCGTTCATCCTGCTGAACCTCGCCTTCAGCCTGCAAGCCGCCTATGCCGCGCCGCTGATCCTGTTGGCGCAGACGCGTCAGTCCGACCGCGACAAGGCGCATGCCCTGGCCGACGCCGAGCACCGCGAGGCGTTGTATCACGCCAATGAAGAACGTCAGGGGATCGCCGAAAAGCAAACGGCGCTGCTTCTGGAAATGATGCAGCAAAACACCCAGTTGACCGCGACCATCAAGGCGTTGACCGAACGCGTCGAGACGCTGACGGTGGAAGTGCATAAGAAGGTGATGACCTGAGCCGCTGTCGCAAATAATTAACGGTATTCGCGTCCTATATCGCCAAGCCTCGCCGGTGGTCGAGGCTTGGCGCGGTTGACGCGGGCGTTATCACCCGCTAAACCCGAAGCAACGCGAGCCCTTACAACTCGCCGCCGTCAAGACTTCTGGTGCCGGGACGAGGATCATGGACGTGTATGGGGCAATGAAGCGGTGGGGACGCCTGCGTCTTCCGGTGATCCATGGGCTTTGTGCCTGCCTGCTGCTGAGCGCCTGCGGATCGCTATCGACGACGGATCTCGACGCCACCGACATCGCCGCCGCCGCGCGGCCCAAGAGCGGCACCTTGCAGGCCGAGGTGGACGCCCTGGCCCGCCCCATGGTCGATAGCGGCCATACGCCGGGTGTGGCGATCGGCGTGATGCTGCCCGATGGCTCCCAGCACTTCTACGGGTACGGCTTGGCCGACCAGGGCAATGGGTTGACGCCCGACGGCGACACGCTGTTCGCCATCGGCTCGCTGAGCAAGGAATATCTGGCCGCCGTCACCGCTCTGGTGGTCGATGAGGGCGTGTTGTCCTGGGACGACACCCTGGAAAAGCTGCTGCCGCCCGGCACCAAGCTGAGCCCCGACGCCGCCAAGATCACCTTGCTGCAACTGGCGACCCATACCTCCGGCCTGCCCCGGCAGCCGATGACGCCGCAGACGTTGCGCTATTTTGCCGAGTATCTGTGGGATGGCGAAAGCTTTTACCGCCATTTCGACACGCAATACACGCTCGATTATCTGGCCGATTTCAGCACCAGCAGCCAAGGCGTGCCGCAATACTCGAATATCGGCTATGGCCTGATCGGTTATATTCTGGAGCTGCATACCGGCAAGACGGTCGATGCCTTGCTGGCGGAAAAGATCACCGGGCCGCTGGGGCTGCATTGTACCGGCTACGAGCCAGACTCCTTGCCCTGCAATGCGACGCGGGCGCGGGGCTATGCCGGCGACCAGCCGAAATTCATCAAGCGCGGCCACCCCACCCCGGATTGGCAGTTCACCCACCTGATGCGCGGCTCGGCGGGGCTGCACTCGACGGCACGCGACCTTTTGACCTTCGCCTCGGCCCATATGAAAGGTCAGGACACCCGCTTCAACGGCGTGCTCGCCAGCAATCTGCGGGTGCGCGTGCCGCAGGCGAAAGAAGCGGCGGCGGTGGCCTGGGTGGTCGACGACATCGGCGGCGAGATCATCACCTATCAGATCGGCATCGTCGCCGGCTACACCAGCTATGTCGGTATCGATTTGGCGCACCATACGGCGGTGGTGGTGCTGCAAAACAGCTTCAACTGGGACAACAGCGTCGGCCACAAGATCCTGTTGCGGCTCGCCCATATGCCCCAGCCGGGCTGAGGCGAAACCCGTCAGTCGGGTTCGCCGATGACCAAGGCGTTGCGCAGACTGCGTTCCGCCACCCGCTGCTTGCCTTCGAAATCGCGGTAGACCCGCTTCATCTGGCTGGCGGTCATGCCCAATTGGGGGGCGATCTCCTCGGGCGGGACACCGTTATTCATGGCATGCAGCACGATGTCGGCGCGGTCGTAGGACAGGGCGAAATAGAATTCCTCCTGGGTCTGCGGCAGGCTGTAGGTGTCGGTGCTGGGCGGCTGGCGGCAGATTTCCTCGGCCACCCCCAGATGCTCGGCCAGGGCGTAAACCTGGGTCTTGTACAGATGGGCGATGGGCTTCACATCGGCCAGACCGTCACCACCGCGCACAAAAAATCCCAACTCGTATTCCAGGCGGTTGGGCGTGCCGATCACCGCGTAATTCTGCCGCTCGGCGTGGTAATATTCCAAGGTCTTGCGGGTGCGCTGCTTGAAATTGGTCGATGCGACGACTTGCAGATAGGCCTCGGTCGGCATCCGTTTGGTGAAGGTCTCGCCGCCGGGTTCCTCGACGACGATGCTGAAATGCGGAATTAGGTCGTCATCGCTGACATTGATGACGATCTTTTGCCGCCAATCCGTCTGGAAATCGGGAAACACCTGCCGGATCGCCTCGTCGCGGCGGTGATAGCAGCCGATGGCCTCCAGCGTCGGCGAAATATCCTCGACCACATGGCGAACCCCCAGATGGGTGCACAGGCGCAGGGCGCGCTGGGTGGCCTCGTCGGAGGAATCCCGCTCGGGCATCAACAGGGCGAACACCTGATCCGCCCCCAAGGCGCGCACCGCCAAAGTGGCGCAGACCGCCGAATCGATACCGCCGCTGACGCCCAGCACCAGCCCGCGCCGATGCAACTGACGGCCGGTGGTCTGCACCAGGAAGTTTTCAATCTGTCTGGCCGCCGCCGCGCAATCGAGAGACAGGATCGGGCTGGCGATGGGAGACGCGATGAGAGGCTTCACATGAGGCATAAGGGACTCCGTTCATGATTGTCCGGCGGCATGGGAGCGCTCGGCTCCAATGCCGGAAAGGTCGGCGCGATCGACGCAGACATGCAGCGGCGAGCGGTCGAGACGAGCCCGCGCCGCCGTGGCGCGGTCGTTGAATTCACGGCCGAAACATTGGCCGAGCAGACGCAAGGTAAGCACGCCGACCAAGCCCATCTCCTCGCGCTCGCCGGACAGATGCCCGCCCAGGCGGTCGGCGCGGTCGAGCAGCCGGGTGGCCGTGGGGACGTCGAACAGACCGTCCTCGGCCAGGCCTCGCGGGGTCAGCAACTCGCGGAACAGTTCCGACTCGGGACCGAACAGCGCCGCGCCGATGGGGGCGCGGAAGGGTTGCTTGCGGCGTTTCCAGATGTCCGCCGGCAGCCGCCGCTCGGCCACCCGGCGCAGGATGATCTTGTCGCGCATGCCGGCCAGCTTGTGGCGTTTGGACAGGCTGAGGCAGAAATCGACCAGATCGGGATCGAGGAACGGATAGCGCGCCTCAATGCCATGCGCCATCGCCACCCGGTCGCCCTGGCAGGACAGCAGATAGGACGACATGAAGCCGTGCATTTCGATGTGCTGCGCCCGGCTGAGGGGATCCCAGTCGTGCCAATCGGGCGGCATGTCCGCTTCGGCATCGGCCATCATGGCGTCAAGGTCGCCCTGCTCGGCGATCTCGGGGGACAGCAGTTGCAGCGTCCAGGCGGTGTTTTGCCAGCGGATCAGATGCGAATAGAACGGATGCCCGGTGTCAGCCAGCCCACGGCGAAAGAAGCTCTGCCACAATGGGTTGGAGCGGGCCTTGGCGTCGCCGACGTAATGGTGGATACGCTGCAACAGGGCCGGACGCAGGCGCGAGTCGGGCTGACGCGCCCAGAAGCGGCGGATTTCGTCTTCCTTGAAGATGGTGTAGCCGGCCAGCAATTCATCGGCGCCCTCGCCCGTCAGCACCGTCTTGATGTCGGCCGCCCGCACATGCCCGGACAGCAGGAACAGCGGCACCGGCGAGGTGCGCAGCATCGGCATTTCGCAATGCCACACCACCTCGGCCAAGGCGTCGCGGATCGAGGCGCCATCGCAGACGAACTCGTGATGACGGGTGCCCAGGTGCTTGACCACCAGCCGCTGTTCGGCGGTTTCGTCGAAACGCGGATCGGCGAAACGAATGCCAAAGGTTTCCAGCGTGCCCGGCCCGTCATTGGCCATGCTGCCGATCACCGATGAATCCAGCCCGCCGCTGATATAGGCGCCGACCGGCACATCGGCGCGCAGCCGCAGATCGACCGAACGCCGCAACTGCGCATCCAGCGCATCCGCCGCCTGATCGGTGGTCCAGTCGGGCAGCCCCATCCCCAGCGGGTTGGGCCGCCAATAGCGATGTTCGCTCAGGCTCAGTTCGTCGTCGAAGCACAGGGCGGTGGCGGGGCGCACTTGGCTCAGGCCTTCGAACACCGTGCGCGGCGCGGCGACCGACCATGTGGTGAAGATTTCGGCCAACCCGCGCGGATCGAAGTGGGGATGGATCCGCCCGCCGGCAAACAGCGCCTTGGCCTCGGAGGCGAA
>DATGZW010000214.1:0-4227 GCA_035297005.1 Patescibacteria group bacterium | reverse complement strand
TAAAATGCCGCTCAATTTTCTCTATGCCGGGATAATCGCCCTAATTCTGCCCGGTGCGCGGATGATCCACTGTCGCCGGGATCCGCTGGATACCGCCCTCTCTTGCTATTCACTTCTGTTCAGCCGCCATCAGGAATATTCCTATGACCAGATGGAACTGGGGCATTATTATCGCCTTTATCAGCGCCTGATGGACCATTGGCGGAACCTGCTGGGGCCAGAACAATTTCTGGAAATTGATTATGAGGCCATGGTGGAGGACTCTGAAGGGCAGGTCGCACGGATTCTGGCCTTTTGTGACCTCCCCTGGGATCCCGCCTGCCTGCGGTTTTATGAGACCAAACGGATGGTGACATCCGCCAGCTTTGATCAGGTCCGCTCACCGATCCACCGCAAAAGTATCGGCCGGGCGCAAACCTTTCGGGCGTGGCTGGGACCATTGATCGCGGCCTTGGAGAATGTGGAAACAGATCGGTGACAACCTCCCCACCCCCGCGCCACTTATCACAGTAAATTTAACTCTGCGTGAGGACTCCGGCACCGTAGCCTCCCTATCTTAAGGCCATCGACACCGTTCACTCCCCGAGGATGCGATGGCCACCAGACGACAGTTTCTGCTCACCGGTTCCGCTGCGGTCACGGCGTTGCTTTTCCCCTGGGCCTCGTCGCGCGCGGCGATGGCCGAGACCTTCGAAGTCAGCTATAGCGACGCCCAATGGCGGGCGCGGTTGTCTGCGGCGCAATATGACGTGCTGCGCCACGAGGGCACCGAGCGGCCCTATTCCAGCCCCCTCAATGACGAACACCGTCCCGGCACCTTCGCCTGTGCGGGCTGCGCCTTGCCGCTGTTTTCCTCGCAGACCAAGTTTGACAGCCATACCGGCTGGCCCAGCTTCTGGGCGCCGCTCAAGGATGCGGTGGTGGAGCGCAAGGACGACTCCTATGGCATGGCCCGCACCGAAGTGCATTGCCATCGCTGCGGCGGGCATCTGGGGCATGTATTCGACGACGGCCCACAACCCACCGGCTTGCGTTATTGCATGAATGGTGTCGCCATGACTTTCACCGCACAGCCGGCCTGACCGCCCCCTGAATTCGAGGTTGCCCCCATGCTGATCCTGCTTCTGGCCTATCTCGGCGGCATGCTGACCATCGCCAGTCCCTGCATCCTGCCGGTGCTGCCGTTCGTCTTCGCCCGCGCCGACCAGCCGTTCCTGCGCAACGGTTTGCCGCTATTGGCGGGCATGGCGCTGACCTTCGCCCTGGTCGCCTCGCTCGCCGCCGTCGGCGGCGGCTGGGTGGTCGAGGCCAACCAATATGGCCGCTGGCTGGCGCTGGCGTTGATGGCGCTGTTCGGGCTGGCCCTGCTGGTGCCGCAACTGGCCGAGCGTCTGACCCATCCGCTGGTGTCGGTCGGCGCGCGCCTGTCCGAGGCGGCGCAAACTGACAGCCGCCCCCGCCCCGGCGCGTCGTTCCTGCTGGGCATCGCCACCGGCTTGCTGTGGGCTCCCTGCGCCGGGCCGATCCTCGGCTTGGTGCTGACCGGCGCGGCGCTGCAAGGAGCCAGCATCGGCTCGACCCTGCTTCTGCTGGCTTATGCGGCTGGCGCGGCCACCTCGCTGGCGCTGGCGCTGGTGATCGGCGGCAAGGTCTTCACTGCGATGAAACGATCGCTGGGCATCGGCGAATGGGTGCGGCGCGGCCTGGGTGTGGTCATGCTGGCCGGCGTTGCCGCCATCGCATTAGGTCTGGATACCGGCGTGCTGGCGCAGGTCTCGACCGCCTCTCTCGGCGGCGTGGAACAGGCGCTGGTCGATCGCGTCATCAAGCCGCAGAGCGGCTCCGCCATGATGAGCACGGTCAGCGAGGCCACGCCGACACTGCCCGACGAAGGCGAAGCGCCGTCGCTGGATGGCGCCGTGCAATGGCTGAACTCCAAGCCGCTGACCGCCGCCAACCTGCGCGGCAAGGTGGTGCTGGTGGATTTCTGGACCTATTCCTGCATCAACTGCCTGCGCACCTTGCCCTATGTAAAGGCCTGGGCCGACAAATACCGCGACCAGGGGCTGGTGGTGATCGGCGTGCATGCCCCCGAATTTGCCTTTGAACGCGACCCCGGCAATGTCGCCAAGGCGGTAAGCCAGCTTGGCATTGATTACCCGGTGGCCCTCGACAATGATTATGCCATCTGGCGGGGCTTCAACAATCAGTACTGGCCAGCGCATTACTTCATCGATGCAAAAGGCCATATCCGCCACCACCACTTCGGCGAAGGCGAATACGCCGAATCCGAGCAAGTGATCCAAACGCTGCTGCGCGAAGCCGGCGCACAAAAACTGACGACCGGATTGACCGACGTGCAGGGACAAGGCGTGCAGCAGGCGTCCGAATCGGACGGCCCGCGCTCGCCGGAAACCTATCTGGGTTACGCCCGCGCCGAGCGGTTCACCTCTGGCCAAGCCATGCATGATGCGGCGAAGGCCTATGCCGCACCGGTCAAGCCGTCACTCGACGACTGGGGTCTAGCCGGCAGTTGGATCATCGGGGCCGAGCGCGCCACCCTGTCCGGCGCTTCGGGCCGCATCGTCTACCGCTTCCATGCCCGCGACCTGCATCTGGTGCTGGGGCCAGGAGCGGACGGCAAGCCGGTGCACTTCCGCGTCACCCTCGACGGCCAAGCTCCGGGCGACGCCCACGGCACCGATGTAGCACCCGACGGCAGCGGAATCGTGACCGAACAGAGGCTGTACCAACTGGTCCGCCAACCCGGAGAGGTGATCGACCGCAGCTTCAGCGTCGAATTCCTCGACCCCGGCGTGACCGCCTATGCCTTCACTTTCGGATGAACCTGCGAGGACATGCATCATGATCACATCGTCTCTTTCGCGGCGCAGCCTGTTGGCCTGCGCTGTCGTGGCCGCCGTCCTGGGACAGAGTGCCGCTTATGCCGAAGACGCCGTCGTCATCCCCGCCCCCGCCCAGGACGAGGCTCCGGGCAGCAGCCACATGGAAAAAGCCGTCCTGGCAGGGGGCTGCTTCTGGGGCGTGCAAGGGGTGTTCGAACATGTGCAAGGCGTCCAGCGCGTGGTGTCAGGCTATGCCGGCGGCACCAAGGACACGGCGCAGTATGAAACCGTCGGCAGCGGCCGCACCGGCCATGCCGAATCGGTCGAGGTCACCTTCGACCCGGCGCAAATCTCCTATGGCGGCGTGCTGCAAATCTTCTTTTCCGTCGCCCACAATCCGACCGAGTTGAACCGCCAGGGGCCGGACAGCGGCCCCCAATACCGCTCGGCGATCTTTCCGGCGACACCATCGCAACAGCGCGTCGCCCAAACCTACATCGCCCAACTGGACGCCGCCCACGTCTTCGCCGCCCCCATCGCCACGCGCATCGAGGACAACGCCCAGTTTTATCCAGCCGAGGACTACCACCAGGACTTCCTCGCCCTGCACCCCACCTATCCCTATATCGTCTTCAACGACTTGCCCAAGGTGGCGCAGCTCAAGCATCTATTTCCCGCACGCTACCGCGAGCAGCCAGTGTTGGTGAAGCCGGCGACATAGAACAGGCACCAGATCCTTAGCGCTCGGTCTCCAACAATTTTTGAGAATACGATTTCACCGTCTGTCGAAAATGGTTACGTAAACATAGCTAGATTGACCCCGACACAGGCACGAAAACCCATGGAAGACTTCCTGATCGCTCCCCCCCCTATCGCCGCCGTGGTATTGGCCGGCGGGCAGGCGCGCCGCATGGGCGGGGGAGACAAGGGGCGGACCCAGGTCGGTCGTCAATCGATCCTGGCCCGCATCGTTGCCACCGTCCGCCCTCAAGTGGCGGCATTGGCTTTGAGCGCCAATGGCGAGGCCGCCCGCTTCGCCGATCTCGGCTTGCCGGTGCTGGCCGACACCGTGGCCGATTCCGGGCCTTTGGCCGGATTGCTGGCGGGGTTGGACTGGGCGGCGGGGGCGGGGTTTTCCTGGCTGCTGACGGTCCCCGGCGACACCCCGTTCCTGCCGGCCGATCTGGTGATCCGTCTGGGCCATGCCCTGCGCCATGGAGCCTTGGCCGCCATCGCCGGCTCGGGGGGGCGGACACATCCGGTGGTGGGGCTGTGGTCCACCAGTCTGGCCGAACCGTTGCACCGCTTCATGGTTGAAGAGGGCCAGCGCAAGGTTGGCCATTGGGCCAAGGACTGCGGCGCGGTCACGATGGAATGGCCC
>DATGZW010000213.1:0-6314 GCA_035297005.1 Patescibacteria group bacterium | reverse complement strand
TTCTGGTCGGCGTTCCCGGCGGTGCGCTGTTGTTCTATGCTGGTCTGGGCGCGCCCGGATTGCCCGGTCAGCCCTATGCCGAGCGGCAGAACAGCCAGGAATTCAAGATGCTGACGGCCATCGAAAAGCTGGCCGCCGAGTTGCAGCAGCGTCCCGACCCCAAGGGCTTTACCGCCTTGGGCGGTGCCTATCGCACGCTGCATCGTTACGAGGATGCCTCCGACGCCTATCGCCATGCGGTCCAACTGGGCGCGACCGACACCGAGACCCTGGCGGCTTTGGGCGAGACCGACGTCATGGCCAATGGTGGCGGTGTGGTACCCGAGGCGCGTCAGGCGTTCTTGCAGGTGCTCAAGGCCAATCCCGGCGATCCGCGCGCCCGCTTCTATTTGGGGCTGGCCAAGGCGCAAATCGGCAAACCCGCCGAGGCGCTGGCGATTTGGCGAGATCTGGAAAAGGACAGCCCCGCCGATGCGCCATGGCTGGCGATGCTGAAGGACCATATCGCCGAAACTGCCAAACAGGCCAAGATTGATCCGGCCACGGTTACGCCGCAGGCCCCCTCGACCGAGGGTGTGGCTGCGGCTGCTCCGGCTGCCGAAGCGTCTCAGCCCGCCGAGGGCCAGGATGCGATGATCCGTTCGATGGTGGCCGGTCTGGCCGCCAAGATGGAAAAGAGCCCCGGAGATTTCGATGGCTGGATGCGTCTGGCCCGCGCCTATCGGGTGCTGGGGCAGTTGGACAAGGCGACCGACGCCGCTCACCACGCCATTGACCTGAAGCCGCAGGATGCCGACGCCAAGCTGGCTCTGGCCGACGTGCAACTGGCGGCGGCGCCGAACGATCAGCTTCCCGCCGACTTCATCGCCACCATCCGCGAGGTGCTGGCCATCGATCCGGTCAATGGCGACGCTCTGTACTACATGGGCGCCGCCGAGGCCCAGGCCGGCCATACGGCGCAGGCCCGAGACCTGTGGACCAAGCTGCTGGCCCAAATGCCTGCCGATGCGTCGGAACGGGCGGATATCGTCCGGCAAATAGACACGCTGCCGAAGAACTGATACCGACGAGGCGGCGGCGCTGGCCCGGTTGGACCAGCGCCGCCGGCCGGGCCGTTGCCGGTCTCCACACGCCAAGGAAGCCGCCGCGATGACAGCGACACAGCACCATTACGTCCTGACCATTTCCTGCCCGGACACCGTCGGCATTGTCGCCGCCGTGGCGGGGTTCCTGTCGGGCAACGGGTTGTTCATCACCGATTCCGCGCATTTCGGCGACACTCAGACCGGTCGCTTCTTCATGCGCACGGGCTTTCGCAGCCATCCCGGCATGGCCCCCATCGACACCATCCGTCAAGGCTTTGCCGAGGTCGCGGCGCGTTTCGACATGACCTGGGGCATTTACGATGCCGACCGCAAGGCGCGGGTGCTGGTGCTGGTGTCGAAGTTCGACCACTGCCTGAACGATCTTTTGTATCGCTATCGCACCGGCTCGCTGAGGATCGACATCCCCGCCATTGTCTCGAACCATGCGGATCTGGAGCGCATGAGCGAGTGGCACGGCATTCCGTTCCACCATCTGCCGGTGACCAAGGAGAACAAGGCGGCGCAAGAGGCGCAGATCCTGGAAATGGTCGATCGTCTGCATATCGATCTGGTGGTGCTGGCCCGCTACATGCAGGTGCTGTCACCCGAGATGTGCAAGGCTTTAGCCTGGCGGGCGATCAACATCCACCATTCCTTCCTGCCCAGCTTCAAGGGCGCCAAGCCCTATCACCAGGCACATGCGCGCGGGGTGAAAATCATCGGCGCCACCGCGCATTACGTCACCACCGATCTCGACGAAGGCCCGATCATCGATCAGGCGGTCGAGCGGGTGGACCACACCCACACCCCCGAGGATCTGGTTGCCCTGGGCCGCGACATCGAGAACGTCGTGCTGGCCCGCGCCGTGCGTTATCACACCGAACATCGGGTGCTGGCCAACGGCGCCAAGACCGTGGTGTTCCGCTAGCCGAGGCGGGACAACCGCGCCGGATTGCCGATGGCCAAGGCTCCGGCGGGGACCGGGCTGTAGACGACTGAGCCGGCGGCGACCTTGCAGCCCGCACCCAGGCCGATGCGCGCCGTCACCACGGCGGACGAGCCGACCAGCACCATTGCCTCGGCCACCACCCAGCCGTTCAGCACCGCATGCGGCGCAATCACCGAGGCCGCGCCGATGCGGCAGTCATGGCCGATGCCGGCATGGGTGTTGACGACCGCATGCGCCTCGACCATCGCATGCGGCCCGACTGTGGCAAAGGGGGCGACGATGACGCCGGGGCCGAGTGTCGCCCGTGTCGAGACATAGGCCAACGGATGCACCAAGGTGGCGAAATGGGCTCCCACCGCTTCCAGCCGGGCGGCGATGGCGGCGCGGTCGGAGGGCTCGCCGACGGCGATGATGACGCGGTCCTGGTGCTGCGGGCGGAAGGCGTCGATGGGTCCGCCCATCGCCAGCGGACAGCCAAGGCTTTGCGGATCGGCGTCGGTGTCATCGAGAAAGCCGGCGAGGCGGGCATCCAAGTGGCCGGCATCGATGGCGTCCTGCGCATAGGCGGCGACCTCGCGGCCGAACCCTCCCGCGCCGACGATCCACAAAGTGATGTGCGGGGTGTTCATGGCCTGTCAAAAGTCCGGTTGCCGGGGAAGGGAGTAAACGAATAGTTAACACCTCATGTGGTCTGGTGAAAGACCCTAGACCATGGCAATAGGCTCGCATCCGTGTCTGCTGAATCGGCCTTCCCCCATCATGCCGCGACGATTCCCGTGCTGCGCCCGCGTCTTCCGCCGGCCGAACGAATAGTCCCGTGGCTGAAGCGGATCGACGCCAGCCGGGTCTATTCCAACCAGGGTCCGCTCTGCCAGTTGTTCGCCGAACGTCTGGGCCACCATTTCGACACCGGCGGCGAGACCGTGTTGCCGGTCGCCAACGGCACCTTGGGGCTGGTCACCGCCTTGCTGGCGCAGGGCGTTACCGCCGGTCAGCGCTGCCTGCTGCCGGCCTGGACCTTTGTCGCCAGCGGTCACGCGGCGCGCGCCGCCGGGTTGGAGCCCTGGCTGGTTGATGTCGACGAACAAAGCTGGGCGCTGACGCCCGATCTCGCCCGCCGCCAGCTTGCCGCCGCCCCCGGTAAAATTGGCGCGGTGATGGTGGTGGCGCCCTTTGGCGCGCCGCTCGACCTGGGCGGGTGGGAGCAGTTCCGCCAGGATACCGGCGTACCCGTGGTGATCGATGCCGCCGCCGGTTTCGACACCATCCACGCCACCTCCTTGCCGGCGGTGGTCAGCCTGCATGCCACTAAAGTCTTCGGCGTCGGCGAGGGCGGTTTTATCCTTTCGACCGACCGCGCCTTCATCCGCGATTGCCAGCGGGCCAGCAATTTCGGTTTCTTCGGCAGCCGCTCGGCGACGATCCCCGGAACCAACGCCAAGATGAGCGAATACCACGCCGCCGTCGGCTTGGCCGGGCTGGAACTGTGGCCGGAATGCCGCGCCGAGCATCTGACGGTCTGCGGTCGCCTGGCCGAGCGTCTGGCGGCTTGCCCAGACGTGAGCCTGCCGGACGGCTGGGGTAAAAGCTGGGTCAGCGCCACCTGCGTGCCGCGCTTTGCCGCTTCCGCTCCGGGGATTGAAACCGCCTTGACGCGGCGCAACATCGAGACGCGGCGCTGGTGGGGCGGCGGATTGCACACGCACCCCGCCTTCGCCGAGTGCGGCGCTACGCCGTTGCCGGTGACGACGCGGTTGGCCGCGAGCAGTCTCGGTCTGCCATGCTCTCTGGATCTGGGCCGCGGCGAAATCGATCGCATCGCCGCCGCGCTCGAATGCTGTGCGGTGGCGGTGTCCTAGCGGACGGGGGCGCTGTCAGGTGAGGATATTGACCGATCCGCTGAGAATGGTCAGCGCGTTGGCCGCGTCATCGACCGGTTGGGTCGAAGCCGTGCCGGGCAACAGCGCCATGAACATGCCGGCGGATTGGCCCGTGCCGAATCCGCTGGTGCCGTTCACGTCGACGCCCGCATTCGCCAGCGCTGTCTGCATGGTGTTGAACTGGCGCTTGGTTTGATCGACGACTTTTTGCATGGCGGCCTTGGCTTGACTTTGCAGACTGGCGATCTTGGCGTCGCTTTGTGCCTGGGCAGTCTTTTCCTTGGCGAGATCGCTGCTGGCTTTTGCCAAGGCAATCGAAAGGTTGGTCTTCGTTATCGCCAATTTGCTGCGGGCGGCGTCAATGTCCTTGTCGGCCTGCGTCCGGTCATCCGCTGTGGCGAAATTGTTGTACATCCAAGCGCTTCCCATCTGCAGCCCGTATTTCGCCACGCTGCCGCTATAGGTGTTCTGGCCCGAAGCGGCCAAACTGAGGCCGGTGGTGAAGGTCGCCGTCGAGTCCGCCGTCGATGCGGTTCCTTGAAAATTCTCCGGATTGGTGGAGATGGCGCCGCCCTGCTTACCGAACGGATAGGCGGCATAGCGCTGCATGGACTGGGTGCCACTGGGCATCCAGAACGTTCCGTCGGGTTGCGTGATGGTGTAGTCCGATCCCAGATACTCGCCCTGAACAGTGACCGTCTGACCGCCGCTGTTCGCGGTATAGGTCAGTGAATTCGGCAGATAGCTGCCGCCTCGATACATCGTTCCCAGCAGGTTCTTCGACGAGGTATCGCCCTGGGCCATGGAACTGATCGCCGACAAATTCGAATCGAACGTCGTTGGCGTGGCTTTGGGATCCGTCGGCGTGTTGGCGATGGCGGAACTCATGTGCAGCAATGCAGTATCGATGTTGTCGATACTGCTTAGTGCGCGGTGAACGCTGCTGATGACCTTGGAGATGGACTGATTGACGCTATGCAACTTTTGGGCTTGCTGCTTGACGGCGGTGATCTGCGCCGCGTAATGGTCGGCGATCGCCTGCTGCTTCTTCGTGGCGGCAGCCTGCATCTGGGTGCGAACATTGTCGGCCAGCCTGAAGCTTGATGGGGCGGCGGCGAGGCTGAGGATATCCATGACAGCGCAATTCCGGTTTAAAGAGCACTGGCGTCAGTGTAACGCTATGTTTCTCTGTGTAACAGTATATTTCATAATGTGCCGCTGCCTGCTCGCAGGAGACGCTGAACCGGAATCCCCCTGGACGCATTGAAAGGCTCGCTCCGATCAGGGGCTTGGCAATTGATCTCGACGCCCTGGGGCTGTAGTTTCGCTATTGGAACGACGCGGCTTCGATATCTCTCACCGTTCAAGGTCGATGACCCCCAATCCTTCTTCTCTCTTCGTCATCGTCGGCTATGGCAGCATCGGCCGCCGGCATCTCTCGATCATGCGCGAGGCGATGCCCTTGGCGCGGATCATCGTGGCGCGGCGCGGCGCACAGCCGCTCGACGCCGAGCAGGCCGGGATGGCGCAGGTGGTCGGCAGTCTGGCCGAGGCCTTGGCCGAGACGCCCGTGGCGGTGGTTCTGTGTTCTCCGGCTCCCTGCCATGCCGCACAAGGTCTGGCCTGCGTCGCGGCGGGTGTCCCTCTGCTGGTGGAAAAACCGCTGGCCAGCGATGCCGCCGAGGCCGCATCGCTGGCGGCGGCGGCGCGCCAGGCCGGGGTGGTCCTGCAAATCGGCTATTGCCTGCGCTTTGATCCCTCGTTGACGGCGGCGCGACAGGCTTTGCTGGATGGGCAAATCGGCCGGTTGCTGGCCATCGAAGTCGAGGTGGCGCAGGACTTGCGCGACTGGCGGCCCGGCACCGACTGGCGCGCCGGGGTCAGCGCCCAAGCCGCCTTGGGCGGCGGCGCGTTAATGGAATTGAGCCACGAGATCGACATCGCCGGATGGCTGGGCGGCCCGGTCGCGGCGGTGACGGCGCGGCTGGCGCGCACCGGCCTGCTCGACGGCAGCGATGTCGAGGACTGGGTGGATTTATTGCTGGAGTTCCGCAGCGGCGCTTGTGCCCGCGTGCATATGGACATGATTCAACAGCCGCCTCGCCGCTTGTGCCGAATGATCGGCAGCGAGGGGACGATCGAATGGGATGGCATTGCCCGTCAGGCCCGGCTCTATCGCCGTTCGACCGCCGAGTGGACTGTGCTGCCCTGCGGCACTATCGAGCGCAACACGCTGTTCCGCGCCCAGTGGACGCATTTCATCGATCGCATCGCCGATGGCGCGCCGCCGTTGGTGTCGGGCGAGGACGGTTGTCGGGTGATGGACATCGTCACCGCTGCCCGTCAATCGTCGCAATCGGGCCGGAGGGTGGTGTTGTGAGTACGCATCTCGAAATCGTC
>DATGZW010000212.1:0-4649 GCA_035297005.1 Patescibacteria group bacterium | reverse complement strand
CCCGCCGACGAAATCTCCGTCATCGGCAAGGGCAAGAGCGAGCCGCTGGTCCAGACCAAGGACGGCGTCCGCGAGCCTCAGAACCGTCGCGTGCAGATCCTCCTGCCGTAGGATTTGTCGATCTAAGAAAAACCCCCGCGGTGAAAACCGCGGGGGTTTTTTATTGACCGGCTTTCAGAGCCGATGACGCCAGACATGAAAAAGGCGGAGGCTGTTGACCAGCCTCCGCCTTTTCCTTCGCCGATAAAAGCCTTAGCCCTTGGTCGGCGCCTTGCTCGGGGCGACGTCCGCCTGCTCGCTCTTCTTATGCTTGGCATGATGCGCCTTAGCCGGCCTCTTCGCCGAGGCCTTGGCCGTGGTCGTCACCTTCTTGCCGTCGCCGCAGAC
The DNA here is from genome assembly GCA_035297005.1 of Patescibacteria group bacterium. Lineage (GTDB taxonomy): Bacteria > Pseudomonadota > Alphaproteobacteria > Rhodospirillales > Magnetospirillaceae > DATGZW01. The sequence goes on along the minus strand of DATGZW010000212.1, from coordinate 4,262 downwards.
CGGCACGTCCAGGCGTAGGGAGGCGTTGGTGGCGGCCACCTCGTCCAGTTCCGGACCTTCCACCACCAGCGCCCGATCCAACTGGTCCGAGGCGCGCTGGCAGAATTCCGGATCGGTCACGGCGCGCTGGCCGGCATCGTTGGCCACCCGCGTCATCCAGTTGTCCAGATTGCCGCCGGCCCGCGAGAAATGGCCGCGCAGGATATGGGCGTTGTCCTGCATCTTGCCGCCGACCTTGCCGATAAAGACGTCGTAGCGGCTGCGAATGCTGGAATCGTCGGGATTGACGCTCTGGCAGTTCAGCGCCGCAACGTTGAATTCCTGCTGCAAGGTGCGGAAATGCGCCGCCTTGGCTTCGTCAGCGGTAAAGCAGGAGGTGGGGGCGGCCTGGGCGGCGACACCGCCAACCAGGCAGAGGACGACAACGGAAGAACTCAGGCGTTTAAGCAAGGCGCACCATCACGGTTATGAGCGGGAGATTTCGGCGATATTGCGCCATTCAGTTTCCAAAGATCAACGATAGTGACACCCGCCCTTCGACATGACTGCCCAGCCAGCCATCCGCGCTAGGCCATACCACGTTTGGAGAAAGCCGGAACATACGTACTAAGTCATTAGAATACTTAGATTTTCTCACTGACACTGCTAGCCTCTGGACAGTCGGCAACAGCGTCCAGGGTGATCACATTATGTCGGCTATTTTGGTCACCGGCGGCGCCGGCTATGTCGGCAGCCACGCGTGCAAGGCTTTGGCGGCGGCCGGATATCACCCCGTGGTGTTCGACAACCTGTCGGCCGGGCATCGCTGGGCGGTGCGCTGGGGGCCGTTGGAGGTCGGCGATCTGGCCGACACCGAAAGTCTGCGCCGCGTCATCCGCCGTCACCGGATCGAAGCCATCATGCATTTCGCCGCCGCCTCCAATGTGAGCGAATCCATGCGCGAGCCCGGCTATTATTACCGCAACAACGTCTGCGGCTCGCTCAACCTGCTGACCGCCATGAGCGATTGCGGGGTGTCGCGGCTGGTGTTCTCGTCGACCTGCGCCAGCTACGGCCTGCCACGGGCGATGCCCATCAGCGAAAGCCACCCCCAATGGCCGATCACCCCCTATGGCGACACCAAATTCGCCATCGAGCGGATGTTGCATTGGTGGGACCAGGTGCATGGCATCCGCTCTTTTGCCCTGCGCTATTTCAACGCCGCCGGGGCTGATCTTGACGGCGAGATCGGCGAGGCCCATACGCCCGAGACTCACCTGATTCCGATCGCCCTGGAGGTCGCCCAGCGCCCGCGCGCCGTGCTTGACGTCTATGGCGACGACTACCCGACCGCCGACGGAACCGCCGTGCGCGATTACATCCATGTCAGCGATCTTGCCGACGCCCATGTCGCGGCCTTGGGGCGGCTGTACGACCGTGCCCCCAGTCTGGCCGTCAACCTGGGCACCGGCGTCGGTTTGTCGGTGCGCCAAGTGATCGACGCCATCGAACGGACCATCGGACGGTCGCTACCGACCCGCATCGGGCCACGCCGCGCTGGCGATCCTCCGCAACTGATCGCCGACCCGCGTCTGGCCTTCGAGGTGTTGAACTGGACGCCGCATCGCTCGGACATCGACACCATCGTGGGCTCCGCCTGGGCCTGGGCGTGCAGCCGGGAAGACCGCCAAGTGGCTCACCACACTCCGTATCCGCCGCACCTGAAACGGCCATCATCGGCGAAATGGAGGCCGAACGATCCGTCCAAGGTCGATCCCGTGTCGGTGACGACGCCCCGGCTGGAGACTCCCCCGTCCATCGACGCGTCCTGATCTTTCGCGACGTATCGCCGTATGACACCGACGACTGACTTCCTTTGCTTGCTTGTGGGGTAGAAATGCGTAACGACAGCCGAACTTTCGCGCGATTCAAGATGTCCGCTCTGCTGGGCCTGCTGGCGCTGCTAGCCGCGTGCAGCAGTCCATCGGTCCAGAACCCCGGTTCCCTGGCCCAGTTGGCAAAGCCGACAGCCCCGCAGGAATACCTGATCCAGCCCGGCGACGACCTGGACATCCGGTTTTTCTACAATCCCGAACTGAACGAAACCCAACGGGTGCGCCCGGATGGCCGCATCGCGCTTCAGCTTGTCGGCGAACAGGACGTCGCCGGTCACACCCCGCACGAGGTCGAGGGCCAGTTGCGGCAGAGCTACGAGCATGAGCTGAAGCAGCCGGAAATCGCCGTCATCCTGCGCGGCTTCGGCAGCCAGAAGGCCTATGTGGACGGCGAAGTCGGGCATCCCGGCGCCGTCGAACTGAACGGCGGAGTCACTGCTTTGCAGGCTGTGGCCAGCACCGGCGGGGTCAAGAACACCGCGCGCCTCGACAGCGTCATCATCATCCGCCGCGTCGATGGGCATCCGGTCGCCGTGCCGGTCAACCTGAAGGCCGCCCTGGAAGGTACCGACTTCGCACAGGACGTCCAACTGCGCCCCTATGACGTGGTGTTCGTGCCGCGCTCGCAGATTTCCGACGTCAACTTGTTCATCGACCAGTACTTCCGCCAGAACGTGCCGATCCCCTTCGGCTTCGGCTACACCTTCTAACGCCAACAAAAGGAACGGCCGTGAGCAATCTTGCGCGGACTATCCTGCAAGCCCTATTCCGCCAACGCCTGGCCTTTTGGACGGTGGTCCTGGCCAGCCTGGCGGCAGCGGGCGCGGCCTCTTTGTTGTTGGAACCGGTATGGCGGTCCCAGACCATCATCATCGTCCCGCAGAATCTCGGCGAACCAGGAGGCATCGGCCTTCTGGCCAGCCGCGACCTGCATCGTCAAGTGGTCGAGCGCCTGGGCGCCGCCACGCTTTACCCCAGCCTGAGCGCGGATGACGCCGTGGCCGCCTTCGGACACGACCTCAACGCCTATCGCGGGGCGGGCGACACCGTTTACGTCACCTATGACGGCCATGATCCTCAACTGGCCGCGCACGCACTCGACACCGTGCTGACCAGCTTTGGCGAGCAACGCGCCCGTCTGCTGGCGCAGTCCAACAGCGGCTCGCTCGACCAACAGGCAGCCATGGCGAAAGCCGCGCTGGAGGATGCCCGCCAGCGTCTGGACGCCTATCGGCACAGCAAGAACGTCTGGGCGCTGGACGACGACCGCCGTCTGTTGATGACCCAGCGCAGCGAGATCGACAGCGATCTGAAACGCAGCATCAATCTTCAGGACGAGCTGGCGGCCAAGACCCGCACCCTGAAAACCCAAATCACCGCCATCCCCAGCACCGTCGAGCCGACCGATCAAGGGGCAAACTACAAAGTGGTGGATGACGCCAAGGCCCGGCTGCTGGAACTCCAGCTCAAAGAACAAGAACTGCGGGCGAAATACACCGACACCAGTCAGATGGTGGTCACCGTGCGCGAGGAAATCCGCAAGGTTCAGGCCTTCGTCGATGAGATGTCAAAAGCCATGAGCCAACGCAACAAGCCCTCGGCCAATGAGACCTATGTGGCGCTGACCAAGGATGTCATGCGCGCCGAAACCGAGACGACCAGCGCCCAAACCCGCCAAGTCGCCTTGCAGAAGCAGCTCGACGAGATCGATGGCAAGCTGGCCGGAATCAATGCCGGCGAAGGGCCGCTGCACGACCTGGAGCAAGCCGTCGCCAACAACGAGGCGACGTTGCGCAGCATCGACGATGCGCGGGTGGTGCAAGCCGTCGACCACGGCCCCGGCAGCGGCTTGGCCGTGATCGAAAAGCCGGCGGCGCCAAGCCGTCCGCGCCATCCCAATCCCCCGCTTTACTTCGCCCTGGCGCTGGCCGGCGGAGTATTGGGCGGGCTTATCCTGGCGTTGCTGGCCGAAGCGCTGTCGCCCCGCTACGCCACCCCCCTCGACGTCGAACGGCGGTTGGGCCTGCCTGTGCTGGCGGTCCTGCCGCAGCGGTCCTGAGTCCGGCCGCCACAGGGAGCCTTGCCCATGTATCGTGACTTCTATCGCCTGTCCGACGAGCCGTTCCGCGTCACCCCCGACCCGGACTTTCTATTCCTGGCCGACCAGTACAAGGAAGCGCTGGCCGCCATCGTCTATGGCATCGCCAAGCGCAAGGGCTTCGTCTGCATCACCGGCGAAGTCGGTGTCGGCAAGACCACCATCCTGCGGTCCTATCTGAGCAGCGTCGAGAACAACGGGGTGACTTTCGTCTACATCTTCAATCCCAAGGTCTCGTTCGCCGTGCTGATGCTCACCATCCTGCGCGATCTGCATCTGCCCACCGACGG
>DATGZW010000211.1:0-6623 GCA_035297005.1 Patescibacteria group bacterium | reverse complement strand
CGCCGCTACCAGGATGGCGCCCTGGCCGCCACCGAGCGGTGGACCGCCATTCTGTCCGTGGTCATCCAGTCCCCGCACGACGCCGACCGGCTGAGGAAGAACCCGCTCGGCATTTATGTCGCCGCCATCAACTGGTCGAAGGAGTTGAGCCAATGAGACACAGCGTGTCAAGCCGCACGTTCCGTAAAGCCGCCTTGCCGGCTCTGCTGATGTCCGGATTTGCGCTGGCCGGCTGTGCCGCCATGGTGCCGCCGCCGGAGATACAATACGACAACGCCGCACCGGCGGTCCGAATTGTTGATCCACCGGCCCCGGTCACCGTCGTATCGGTGCCTGAGCTTTTGCCGCTTCCCGGTCAGTTGAAGCCGGTGGCGGAGGACAAAGTTGCACCCGAAGCGAAGAATCCCATCGCTCGCGTCACTCAGGCCAATGCCACCGCCCGGGTCCAACCCGAGCGCGACGGCTTTATCAATGCCGTGCAGGTCTATCCGTTTTCCAGCGGCGCGCTCTATCAGGTCTATACCGCGCCGGGGCAGATCACCGATGTTGCCCTGCAGGAGGGTGAGCAGTTGGTCGGTTCCGGCCCGGTTGCCGCCGGCGATACCGTGCGCTGGATCATCGGCGATACCGAGAGCGGCGCAGGCCCCACCAAGAAAATCCATATTCTGATCAAGCCGACCCGGCCCAGCCTCGTCACCAATCTGGTGATCAATACCGACCGGCGGACTTATCTGCTGGAACTGCGCTCGACCGCCAAGACCTATATGGCATCAGTGTCCTGGCAGTATGCAGAAGACCAGTTGATCGCCCTGCGTCGGCAGAACAAGGAGGCCGAGGCTCAGCAACCGGTAGCCTCCGGCATCGACATTGCGGCGCTGAACTTCCGTTACGCCATCGAGGGCGACAATCCGGCCTGGAAGCCGCTACGCGCCTTCGATGACGGGGCCAAGGTCTATATCGAGTTCCCGTCGGGTATCAAACAGGGCGAGATGCCGCCGCTGTTTGTCGTCGGTCCGGCGGGTGGGTCTGAACTGGTCAATTATCGGGTGCGGCAGAACTATCTGATCGTTGATCGGCTGTTTGCCGCCGCCGAGTTGCGGATGGGCGATGCCGATAGTGAGCGTCATGTCCGCATCAGCCGCACCGATGGAGTGAGAAGCGGTCCATCCTCATGGATGCGAAGCTCCGGTGGAGCTTCGCAAGCGACGAACGCCCGCAGCGCAAGCGAAGGGCAGCGGCCATGACCCCGGAAGAAACAGAAACTGTTTCGCCCGTGCCGCAGACACCCGATTTGCGCCTGCGCGCCGAACGGCCACGGGTGACGCGGCTGTCGCGCAAGGTGCTGGTCGGGCTGGGCTGCGTTTCCGCCCTGGCCATTGCCGGAGCACTCGGCTATGCGCTGCAGCCTCATCGGGGAACCGATGCCGGCAAGGAGCTTTTGTCCAGCGAGAGCCGTCCGGCGGCGGAGGGCTTGGCCGGGCTGCCCCATGATTACTCCGCTGTGCCCAAGCTGGGACCGGCGCTGCCCGGCGATCTCGGCAAGCCGATCCTCAATGCCCAGGCGCAGGGGCAAGCGGTGACGGTTCCCGGCCAAGGCCTTAATCAGGTCGAGCAGCGACGGATGCAGGAGGTCGAAGCGGCGCGGATCAGTCGGTTGTTTACCCAGACGGAGCGACAAGGCAATAGCTCTGGACCGGCGGCCCGCACTGCCGGAACACCCGCGGCCCTGCCGACCGAGACGCCGCCGGTCGATGCCGGTGCCGCCCAGAATATGCAGGATCGCAAAACGGCTTTCGTCAACGGCACGGTCGACCGCCGTACCGTCAGTCCCGACCGGCTGGCCAAGCCGGCGTCGCCCTATATCGTGCAGGCCGGCACCGTCATTCCGGCGGCGCTGATCACCGGCATCCGCTCCGATCTGCCCGGTCAGATCACCGCCCAGGTCACCGAGACCGTCTATGATAGCCCCACCGGACGGTTCCTGCTGATACCGCAGGGAGCAAAATTGATCGGTCAGTACGACAGCTCGGTCGCCTTCGGGCAATCCCGGGTGCTGCTGGTGTGGACCCGCCTCATCATGCCGAACGGCACCTCGATCGTGTTGGAGCGCCAGCCCGGCGCCGACACCGAAGGCTATGCTGGGCTTGAGGACGACGTCGATTACCACTGGGGCACGTTGTTCAAAGGGGCGCTGCTGTCGACCCTGCTGAGCGTCGGTGCCGAGGCCGGATCCTCCGGGCAGGACAGCGACGTGGTGCGGGCTTTGCGCCAGGGCGCATCGAACAGCGTCAGCCAGACCGGCCAGCAGATCATCCAGCGCCAGCTCAATATCCAGCCGACCCTGACCATCCGACCGGGATTCCCGGTGCGAGTGATCGTCAACCGCGATCTGGTGCTGGTGCCTTATGGAGGCTGAACCATGACCAAACTGAAGCTGAGTGCCATCCCCGACGATAAGGCGGTGAAGCTGACCGTCGAATTGCCAGCCACCGTGTATCGCGACCTGGCCGCCTATGCCGAGGTGATGGGCCGGGAGAAAGGGCAGGCGGGGCCGGAGCCGGTCAAGCTGATCGTGCCGATGATCCAGCGTTTCATGGCAACGGATCGGGCCTTTGCGAAGACGCGGCGGGCGTCGCAGCCGCCTCATTCATAGCCTTGGCAAATTCACGGGATCTCTGTTGGGCAAGGCTGAGGAAATCCAGCAGGGTTTGCCCTCGATTGAACGGCGACCACACTGCACTGAAGACGATTGGTTCCGGTTCATCAAGGATGGGGCGGAACACCACGTCGGGAAACAGCACCTTTGTCATCGCCTGGCTGGTCAGCGTGATGCCGTACCCCTGCGCGACCATGCACATCAGTGTGTCCCGGCCGATATCGAGGCGGCGGATGGATGGTTGACGCCAATGTTCGGCCAGACGCAGAACGACATGATCATACATCTGTGGACCGCCCCCGCCATGCCGGACAAGGAATGTCTCGGCGGCAAGGTCAGTCCAGCGAATTTCTTCGGCCTGTACCAGGATATGTCTCGTCGGCAAAACCACGACGAGGGTTTCCGACCAGAGTGGCTTGGAATGGCAGTCCTCAACGGTCGGTGTGCCGAGAACGAAGGCGACATCGAGCCGTTCTTCACGGACAAACCGGATGATGTCTTTCGTCCGGCCCTCAACGATCTCGATGTCGACGTTGGGATGTCGATTACGGTACCGGTTCAGGAGATCGGGAAGGAAGCCGTCGGCGATCGAGGAATGTAATCCGACACGGAGTCTGCCTTGTTCTCCACACGCGATCATGCCGGCGGTCTTTACTGCGTGATCGAGATGTCCGATTCCGATGGCCACGTGTTCGAGGAAATGGCGTCCCGCCTCGGTCAGGCGGACACCGCGATGGCGCCGCTCAAACAGGAGGATGCCGAGGTCCTGTTCCAGCACCTTAATCCTTTGGCTCACAGCCGACTGGCTGATCCCCAATGCCGTTGCCGCACGTCGGAAATTCAGGTGCTCAGCAACCGCCAGCGCTTGTAATAGCGCCACCAGTGGGATGCGCGACCCCAGCGGTGAAGAGCGGGGGCTAAATGGCGTGCTTCTCCTAACGGTGCGAAAACTCATGGTATTTTTCTGCCGTTTGGTGATGCCGTTTTGTCTTGAGCCGGGTCACCGTCTGCATTTCGGTGATTACCTCGGCCTTGTTGCCGCCAACCTCCTCTTTGAGTTCGCAGAAGGCTGTTGGAACCGGGCTTTCGCCCGGTTCCATACCTCTCTGCGGAAATTGCCATACGGTCGGCGCGGCAGGCCGCGAATATCAAGCCATCGCGGCTCAGCAAGACGATGCCGATGCCCTGCTGGCACGGCTTGTCCTGGCTCATGCGAACGGTGATTTGAACACAGCCACCTTGCCCAATTCGCCCTCGATCTCCAGTAAGCGATTGTATTTGGCGATGCGTTCGCTGCGGCAGGCCGAGCCGGTCTTGATCTGGCCGCCGCCCATGGCCACGGCGAAGTCGGCCATGAAGGTGTCCTCGGTCTCGCCCGAGCGGTGGGAGATGACGAAATTCCATCCGGCCTTGCGGCAGAGATTGATGGTTTGAATGGTCTCGCTGACGGTGCCGATCTGGTTGAGCTTGATCAACACGGCATTAGCAGTTTTTTCAGCAATGCCCCGGCGGACGAATGTTGGATTGGTGACGAAATTATCGTCGCCGACGATTTGAATGCGGCTGCCTTGGGCCGCCGTCTGGGCAGCAAAGCCGGTCCAGTCGTTCTCGTCAAGGCCGTCCTCAATGGAGACGATGGGATAGGTGTCGAGCCAGCGGCCATAGAGGGCGATCATCTCCGCGCTGGTCTTCTTGCCCTGACCCGACTTGGCGAGGTCGTAGGCACCATCTGAAAAAAAGGAACTGGCCGCCGGATCGATGGCGATGGCGATGTCTTTGCCGGGTTTATAGCCTGCGGCCTGGATGGCTTCGACGATGAGTTCGCAGGCCTCCTCGTTGCTCTTGAGGTTGGGCGCGAAACCGCCCTCGTCGCCAACCGAGGTGGCGTAGCCCTTCTTCGCCAGGATTTTCGCCAAGGTATGAAAGGTTTCCGCCCCGTATCGTAGCGCCTCGGCGAAGGTCGGCGCGCCGATCGGCATGACCATGAACTCCTGGAAGTCCACACTGTTGTCGGCATGCTTGCCGCCGTTAAGGATGTTCATCATTGGCACCGGCAGGCGGGTGGCGCCGGGGCCGCCGAGATAGGCATAAAGCGGCAACTTAGCGGACTGCGCCGCCGCTCGCGCCACCGCCATCGACACGCCCAGAATAGCGTTCGCTCCCAGCTTGGCCTTGTTAGGCGTGCCGTCGAGGTCTCGCATCAGGGTGTCGATTTCGGCCTGCCGGGTCGGATCGAGGCCGATCAGCTTGGGGGCGATCGCCTCGTTGACATTGGCGATGGCCTTGAGCACGCCCTTGCCGCCATAGCGGGACTTGTCGCCGTCCCGCAGTTCCACCGCCTCGTTCTCGCCGGTCGAGGCGCCCGAGGGAACCGAAGCCGACACCCGGATGTCATTGTCGAGAGCCAGATGGACGCGGACGGTCGGATTGCCGCGGGAATCGAGAATCTCTTGGGCGGAAATAGAGGAAATCCTGCTCATGCTGTCTCTCCTTGATCCAAGGTGGGTTTGGCCGGGAACAGGCCGCGCCGCCGGAATTGATGATAGACCCAGAAGGTGATGGTGACACCCACATAGGTAGCAAATAGGGTGTCGCTGAGATAATGGGCGGTAGTGATCACCCGTGTGGCAATCAGCACGACACCGAGGGGGAGGAAGATCGGCGTCCATCCTGGCAGCACGAGACAAAGCGCCACCGTCACGGTAGCCACGGAGGTCGAATGGCCGGAGGGGAAGGAGTTCCAGTCGGCTCCGAATTTGAACCAGTGAAACTGGAACAACTCGTCGCGGAACAGCAGTTTGGGGCGGGTCCGGCCAAACACCACCTTCAGCACATCGGCGACGATCCCAGACGCGGCGACCGAGGCGAAAACGAAGGCCGACATCTTCGCGATCTGGCGATGGTGAAGGACGAAATGGAACAACAGGAAGAGAATGGCGGCGCCGACCAGATACCAAACGGCTAAGCCTGCATCCGTGGTCGCGGCGGCGATCTGGACCAGCAGGTTGTCACGGATGTCATGGAAGAACATCGCTACCGGCAGGTCCGCCAGAGCCATGCTCAGGCCGATGGCGGCAGCCATGGCGACCGAGAATAGGGCAAGTTGCCGCTTGGGAAGGCTCATCGCCTGCCGCCATTTCATGGGGTCAGACCGCCTCAACCAAAGCAATCTCATCCTCTTCCGTCGGAAGAGTCTCTTCGACCAGATCATCGCCCTTTTTATCGATGCTCCAATGCTCAATATGTTTGAAAATAATCACCTTTCCCGCCAACTGTGCCCCATGTTTGCGGCAGAATTCCTCAAGCTCACCGCGGTGCCCGACGAGTTCGACGCACATGGTGAGTTCCGGGTTGGTGATTTCAGCGCCATCCTGCTCGACACGGCCATGATTGCTGTAGCCGTAATGGGTGTGATGCGCGACGGCGTTCATGAGGCCCGCCGCCTTGGCCGCCAACACCAGTTCTCGGTAAAGCGGTCGCGCCCCCCAAAGGTTGCGCGCCCCCTTGCTTGGGATTTTATCCTTCGGCTTCATATAGATGCGCACCATGCCAACGTCATTGGACGTCACGATATGCGAAGAAGGCATGCTCTGTTCCTTGTAGCTGTGAATGAGAGTGCGGTTAGACGGTCTTCCAACGCGGCTTAGACGATCAAAAAGGGTGGTGGCGGCGTTGGGGCGGCCAATTTCCCGCAGGTCGCGCAGGGATAGATCCTGTGGGATGAACGCGTGATCCGTCTTCGGAACGCCGATCCGCTGGGACAGATAAATGCTCGAATGGCCGCTGAAGAGATAAGCGAGGAAGCAGGCTTCGGCGAGGTAGACTGTGTTGGCCCCGCCGAACAGTTCGATGCCCATGATTGTACAAGCAAGGGGGGTGTTCGAGGCTCCGGCGAACAAGGCGACGAAGCCGAGGCCGGCGAAGAGATCAATCGGCGCGCCAAGCAGATGAGCAAGCGCGTTGCCCA
>DATGZW010000210.1:0-6631 GCA_035297005.1 Patescibacteria group bacterium | reverse complement strand
ATGCGCTGAAGGTCGGCATCGGCCCCGGCACCATCTGCACCACCCGCATCGTCGCCGGTGTCGGCGTTCCGCAACTGTCCGCCATCATGGAAGTGGCCGAGGCCGCGCGCGAGACCCAGACCCCGGTGATCGCGGATGGCGGCATCAAATATTCAGGCGATGTCGCCAAGGCGATCGCCGCCGGGGCGTCCTGTGTGATGATCGGTTCGCTGTTCGCCGGGACCGAGGAAAGCCCTGGTGAGGTGTTCCTCTATCAGGGCCGCTCGTACAAATCCTATCGTGGCATGGGCTCGCTGGGCGCTATGGCGCGCGGTTCTGCCGACCGCTATTTCCAGGCCGAGGTCAACGACGCCCTTAAGCTGGTGCCGGAAGGCATCGAGGGGCGCGTCGCTTACAAAGGCCCGGTCGGCGCGGTGATTCACCAGTTGGTTGGCGGTTTGCGGGCCGGCATGGGCTATACCGGCAACGCCACCATCACCGATATGCAGTCCCGCTGCACCTTCCGCCGGATCACCAATGCCGGGTTGCGTGAAAGCCACGTCCATGACGTCGCCATCACGCGGGAAGCGCCCAACTACCGTAACGAAGGCTGAGGCGGTGACCCCCGAGGGCCGTCTGGCCTCCATCGTCGAGCTTCTGGAAGAGATCGACCGCCAGTCGCGGCCGGCCGATCTTGTCGCAGGCTCCTATCTCAAGGCGCGGCGCTATATCGGCGCCAAGGATCGCCGCGCCATCTCGGACCGGGTGTGGGGCATTCTGCGCCGCCGCTCGCGTCTGGACTGGCTGCTGGAATCGTTTCGCACCCGTTCCACACCGCGCAACCGGCTGTTGATCGACTTAATGATCACCGACCGCATGGCGCCCGAGGACATCTCGCCGCTGTGCACCGGCGGAGCGCGTGGGCTGGAGCCGATTTCGGCCAATGACTGGGCGTTGTTGCAGCAGGCCAAGGGCCGCGACATGTTCCATCATGCCATGCCGGCCTGGGTCCGTGGTGAATACCCGGAATGGCTGGAACCCAAGCTGTCCGCCGTTTACGGCGAGCGTCTGGCGACCGAGATGGGGGCCTTGCGCGATGAAGCGCCGGTTGATCTGCGGGTCAACACGCTGAAAGCCGACCGCGAAACCGCCCGTGCCGCTTTGGCTTTCGCCGGGCTGGTGGCTCAGCCGACGCCGTTGTCGCCGCTGGGTCTGCGCTTGCCGGCTCGCGTGGCGCTGACGGCGCAGGACGTGTTCCGCGACGGTCTGGTCGATGTGCAGGATGAAGGCTCGCAATTGCTGGCCTTGCTGGTCGGGGCCAAGCCGGGCGAAGTGGTGATGGATTTCTGCGCCGGTGCCGGGGGCAAGACCCTGGCTTTGGCCGCCTGCATGGAAAACAAGGGGCGCTTGGTCGCCTGCGACGTCAATGAACGCCGCGCCGAGCGGGCCAATCTGCGCCTGCGCCGCGCCGGTGTGCATAACGTCACCCGCCGCCTGCTGGAATCCGAAACCGACAAGTGGATCAAGCGTCAAGCCGGCACCTTTGATCGCGTGTTGATCGACGCGCCTTGTTCCGGTACCGGAACGTGGCGGCGCAATCCCGATTCCAAATGGCGGATGACGCCCGAGGGGTTGGAGGAACTGGTCGCCTTGCAGGGGCGCATCCTCGACAGCGCGGCGCGGCTGGTGCGGCCCGGCGGGCGTTTGGTTTACGCCACGTGCTCGCTGCTGCCCGATGAAGACGAGACCCGTGTCGAGACCTTTCTCGCCGCGCATCCCGACTTCGAGTTGGTTCCGGTGACGGAAGCCTGGGCCGAGACCATCGGCACCGATTGTCCGGTCGCGGGGCCGTATCTGCGCTTGTCGCCGGCCAGCCACAACACCGACGGTTTCTTCGCCGCGATCATGCGCCGCAAGCAGCCGACCGCCTGAGACGGATTCGACCGACGCCAATGCGGGCGTCGGTCAGCTTCCGTACTGGCCGATCACTTCCAGGAATGCTTCGCCATAGGTGTCGAGCTTGGCTTTGCCGACGCCCGACAGCTTCGATAGATCGCGCTCGGTGCGCGGCTTCTCGCGCGCCATTTCCAGCAGACTGGCATCGTGGAAGATGACATAGGGCGGCACGCCCTGTTCCCGCGCCAGTTCCAGGCGCAGCGCGCGCAGGGCTTGGAACAGCTCTTCGTCCTGCGGGTCGGCCAGCGGCACACGGGCGGCTTTGTTGCCGGCACCCTTTTTCTTGGCGGTGTCGCGGCGGAAGGCGATGGACTTCTCGCCGCGCAGGACTTCGCGGCAGGTTTCCGTCAGAGCCATGCCGCCATGCCCCTCGACATCGACGCGCAGCAGGCCGGCGGCGACCAACTGGCGGAAGATCGAGCGCCATTCATCCTTGCTGAATTCGCTGCCGATGCCAAAGGTTGAGATCTTGTCGTGCCCCAGGGTTCGCACGCGTTCGCCGCTGGCCCCAGTCAATACGTCGATCAGATGGCCGGCGCCGAAGCGTTGGCCGGTGCGATAGACGCAGGATAACGCCTTTTGCGCCGCGACCGTGCCGTCGAAGCTTTCCACCGGCTCCAGGCAGGTGTCGCAATTGCCGCAGGGCGCACAGGAATCGCCGAAATATTCCAGCACCACCTGACGGCGGCAGCGGGTGGTTTCGCAATAGCCCAGCAGGGAGTCGAGCTTGCGGTGGTCGAGCCGCTTCTTGGCTTCGTTGCCCTCGGAGTCCTCGACCATCTGGCGCATGCGGGCGACGTCTTGCAGGCCATAGACCATCCAGGCATCGGCGGGCAGTCCGTCGCGCCCGGCGCGGCCGGTTTCCTGGTAATAGGCTTCCAGGCTTTTGGGCAAATCCAGATGGGCGACGAAGCGCACATCGGGTTTGTCGATGCCCATGCCAAAGGCGATGGTGGCGACCATGATGACGCCGTCGTCCTTCAGAAAGTGGTCCTGATTGCGGGCGCGGACATCCTTGTCCAGGCCGGCGTGATAGGGCAGGGCGTTGTAGCCGTGGCTGCGCAGCAGTTCCGCCGTCTCGTTGACCTTGTTGCGCGACAGGCGATAGACGATGCCGGCGTCGCTGGGGTGCTCGGCCTTGAGGAAAGAGAGGAACTGCGTGGTGGCGTTGCTGCTTTTCGCCGCCACCCGATAGCGGATATTGGGGCGGTCGAAGCCGGCGACGAATTCGCGGCCTTGTTCCAGGCGCAGCTTCTCGACGATCTCGCGCTGGGTCGGGCCGTCGGCGGTGGCGGTCAGGGCGACGCGCGGCACATTGGGGAAGCGCTCGTGCAGCATTGCCAATTGCAGGTATTCGGGGCGGAAGTCATGCCCCCACTGGCTGACGCAATGGGCCTCGTCTATGGCGAATAGCGCCAGCGGCGTGCGTTCCAACTGGGTCAGGAAGCTTTCGGTCATCAGCCGTTCGGGGGCGACATAGACCATGTCGATCTCGCCGGCCCGCATCTGCCGTTCGATCTCGACCACCTCGGCATAGGGCACCGACGAGTTCAGCGCCGCCGCCCGCACGCCCAACTGGCGCAATGCCGAGACCTGATCCTGCATCAAGGCGATCAGCGGCGAGACGACGATGCCGACCCCGGCGCGGCACAGCGACGGCACCTGATAGCACAGCGACTTGCCGCCGCCGGTCGGCATCAACACCAAGGCGTCGCCGCCGGCGATCACATGGTCGATGATCTCGGCCTGAGCGCCGCGAAAGGTGGCATAGCCGAAGATGGTGTTGAGAATCTCTAGCGGATTGGGCATGGCGGTCGTTGTAGCCCCTCCGAAGGTCATGGGGCAACCTCATCCGAATGGGCGGGAGGCATTGATCATCGGACTCGTCCATGATTGCGGGCCGCGGTTGACCGGGCGTTAACCGCGGCGGAGCCTAATCGAGGCACGGGGGGATGCGCTTTGCCGTGACAATTGCTTGTGGCAGCGCAAGCACATAAGCTGTCGGTTGTCATTGAAGGAGTGGGGCCGCTTGACTAGGACATCGAAGTTGATCGCAGGGGGCGCGCTGGCCGGGGTGCTGATTGCGCTGCTGGTGGTGCCCGCCTTGATCAATGGGAACCGCTATCGCTCTAGCATCACCGGCGCGGTCGAGCAGTCCTTGGGCCGCAAGCTGGCAATCGACGGGCCGTTGTCGGTGGCGCTGCTGCCGGTGCCGCATCTGTCGGCCAAGGCGGTACGGCTGGCCAATATCGATGGCGCATCCAGTCCCGACATGGCGCGGCTGGATGGTTTGGACATGCGCCTGCGCTTGTTGCCGCTGCTGGCGGGACGGGTCGAGGTGTCGTCGCTGACGCTGATCGGGCCGCAGATCCAGTTGGAGCGGCTGGCCGATGGGCGGGTGAACTGGGATTTCCACCCGGCGCCCAAGCCGGTCACTGCCGCATCCAGCATTTCGGCGGGCGTCTCCACGCTTCCGTCTGTCCCGGATGGCGGGTTTCGGCTTGAAAAAGTCTTGATTGAAAATGGCGTGGTGCTGGTTCACCAACCCGGCCGCGCGCCGTTGCGCTTCGACGGCATCGATGGAGCCATCGCCCTCGACAGCGCCCAAGGACCGTTTCGCCTGTCAGGCACGGCGCTGTTTCAGGATATCGAGCTGGCCGCCGATGCGCAGCTTGGCAAAATGGACGGGAAACAGCCGCTGCCGGTCACGCTGTCGCTCAAGCTGGGGCGCGGAGCCGGGGATATCCGGGTCAGTGGCAGCGTCGATGCCGCCCAATCGGCCTTTAAAGGCAAGCTGACCGCCAAGGCCGCCAATTTGCCCAAGCTGGCCGCCGCCGTGGGGATTTCGGACGTGGCTCTGCCGGCGGGGCCGCTGGCGGTGGAGGCCAGTCTGGTTGGCTCGGGCCGGGATATCACCGCCGACCCCCTGACCGTCGATCTGGCTGGGTCGCAGGGCAGCGGCAATGCCTCGGTGGGGTTGGAGGGGATTCCTCAGGTCGATATGACGCTGGCCTTCACCCGGCTCGACCTTGACGCCTGGCGGGCCAGCGCGACCAAGGCCGAGGCGCGTCCGCAGCCGCCCGCAGCCGTTGCCGCTTCGGCTCCTATTGCCGATCCGGTGTCGGCGCCGCCCGTTGCATCCGCATCGGTGCCGGCAGCCAGTTCCACCACGGTGGCCACCGCTCCGGCTCCGGCAGCAGTGCCGATTCCTGCGCCGCCGCCCAGCAACTTCGTTTTGCCCAAGCGGGTGTCCGCCAATCTGGATCTGTCGGTCCAGGCGGTGAACCTGCATGGCGGCATTCTGCGTCAGGCGCGTCTCAACGCCGCCCTGTCCAACGGTGAGATTGTTTTGAATCAGGCCAGCGTCACCCTGCCGGGTGACAGCGAGTTGAACCTGTTCGGGGTGGTCGGGGCCGAGGCCGGGCAGCCGTCGTTCGATGGCTCGTTCGAGGCCGGCACCGATGATTTGCGCGGGCTATTGGACTGGTTCGCCATCGATGTCGCCGCCGTTCCGCCCGACCGCCTGCACTCCGCCCGTCTGGTCGGCAAGATCGCCGCCACGCAGGGTGTGGTCAAGATCGACGGCACGCAATTGCGCCTCGATGGCGCGCGCATCGACGCCGCCGCCGATCTGCGCCTAGGGCAGCGCCCGGCGCTGGGGGTGTCATTTTCCGCCGATACCCTCAATCTCGACGCCTATTGGCCGTCGAAGAGCCAAGCCGCGCCAGCGAACGCCCCAGCCTTGGCTGTCGCCGCGTCGCCGCCGCAGCCGGCATCTGCCGCCGAGAGCGCCCCCGCGCCGGCCGTCACTGCCGTTTCCGCCTTGGCTCCGGCCTCGGCGGTGGCGTCGATCCTGCCGGCCAAATCCACGACGCCTTCGTGGATCCAGCGGATGGACGCCAACGTCAAGGGCAAGGTCGGCCAGTTGGTTCTGCATGGAGCGACGGCGCAGGAGGTAGCGGTCGATGCCACCTGGCTGAATGGCGCCTTGAGCTTGCGCGATCTGTCCTCGAACGATGTCGCCGGGGCGCAAGTCAAGCTGTCGGGCGGGCTGGCCAGCGGGCCGTTACGTTTGCAGGATCTGCATTACGACCTGCACAGCGCTCAACCGAGCCGCTTGCTGCGTCTGGCTGGCATCGCGCCGTCGGTCGATATGGACAAGTTCGGCGCTTTGTCCCTGAGCGGCAGCCTGACCGGCGGCGTTGATCTGCTGACCATCGATACGCATAGCGAAATGGCCGGCACCAGCCTGAACGTCACCGGCAAGGTCGAGAACCTACTGAGCGCGCCGACGGTTGATATCGGCATCGAGGCCAGCCATTCCAGCCTGACTCAGTTTCTGCGGCTGTTTGTCCCCGATTACCACCCGACCGGGGCTTTGGGTGCTTTTGCCGCCTCGACGCGGCTGCGCGGCGACCGGGCGGTGCTGCAACTGACCGATCTGCGGCTGAAGGCGGGGCCGGCGTCGGTGGCGGGCGATGTGCGCCTGTCCTTGCAGGGCAAGCCGCGCATCGACGCCAGCCTGAGCGCTGGCGAGGTGACGATTGATCCGTTTCTGCCCGGCAAACGCTCGGCCGACGCCCGCCCACTGCTGCGCGACATGATCGAGACCGGCTTGCTGATTCCGACCAACGGCGTGCCCATGCGGCGGCCCATTCTGGCCAGCACCGGACCGGAGCCGTCGGCCCCGACCGCC
>DATGZW010000209.1:0-3339 GCA_035297005.1 Patescibacteria group bacterium | reverse complement strand
CCACCCCCATGTAAGCGGATAAGGGTTAACCGCCAATGAGGAAATCGCGTGCCCGATGGAACGAAGGCCATCACCATCCGCCCGGTCAGCGGTATCGACCACGTGGCGGCGGCGGAGTGGGACGCTTGCGCCGGTCCCGACAACCCGTTCCTGTCGCACGCTTTCCTGTCGGCGCTGGAGCAATCCGGCTCGGCTGCGGCCAAAAGCGGCTGGGCGCCGCGCCATCTGCTGGCCGAGGACGCCGACGGCCATGTGATGGCCTGCGCCCCGCTTTATGTCAAAAGCCATTCCTTCGGCGAATACGTCTTCGACTGGTCCTGGGCCGAAGCATGGCAGAGGGCCGGGCATGACTATTACCCCAAGCTGCAATGCGCCGTGCCGTTTACTCCGGTGGCCGGGCCGCGCCTGCTGGTGCGCCCGCAGATGCAGGGATTGGGGCTGGATCTGGGGCTGGCCGCTGCCATGGTGCAGATGACCCAGGCAGCGGGGCTGTCCTCGGCGCATATGACCTTCTCGACCGAGGCCGAAGCCCGCGCCCTGGCCGCGCAAGGCTGGCTGTTGCGCATGGGCGAGCAATACCACTGGCGCAATGACGGCTATGCCTGCTTCGACGACTTCCTTGCCGCCCTGTCGTCACGCAAACGCAAGACCATCCGCAAGGAACGCGAACGCGCCAACGGCTTGGGCGTGGACATCCTGACCCTGACCGGAGCCGACATCAAAGCGCGCCACTGGGACGCGTTCCACCGCTTCTACCTCGACACCGTCGAAAAGAAATGGGCGCATGCCTACCTGACCCGCGACTTCTTCGCCCGGCTGGGCGAAGCCATGGCCGACCGCGTCGTGCTGATCATGGCCGAACAGGACGGTCGCCTGGTGGCGGGCGCGCTGAACCTGCGCGGCGGCGACACGCTGTATGGCCGCAACTGGGGCGCCGAGGGCGAGTTCAAATATCTGCATTTCGAGATGTGCTATTACCGCGCCATCGACTTCGCCATCGAGCACGGACTGGCCCGCGTCGAAGCCGGCGCGCAAGGCGAACACAAGGTCAGCCGAGGTTACCTGCCCGTCCCCACCTGGAGCGCCCACTGGATCCGCGAAGCCCCCTTGCGCGCGGCGGTGGCGGGATTTTTAGAGCGCGAACGCGAGGCGGTGGCAGAAAACATCCGCGAATTGGCCGAAGCGGGGCCGTTCCGGGACGGCGGGGGTGGTTGAGGGGGGATTGCGACAGGCTCAGGGGCAAACGACGTGTTTCATGAGGGATCGATCCAGGTCATCGAGCTCTGTCGCCAGCCAGCCGAAGTGTTCGACATCAATTTCTTTTCCACAGACAATGCAACGGTTCGGCCAACCGTGATATCGCCACTCGGCCAGCTCGCCGAGTGAAACGCCATGACATTTTGCTGTCCATTCGGTGTGGGAAAGCATCAGTATATGCTCCGCAGTTTCCGGCGCATATAAAGCTTTATCAAGAAAATTATTAGCTTCCTCCTCACTTGCAGAACCGGATTCTATTTCTTTTAGGATATAGCGCGGCACCATTTATTCGTCCTCCTTCCTTCAACCTCAGGCTTATACATATCACCTGTCACCGGATCCATTGAGCCCAGTGGCTTATCCCTCAGCATCTCCCCGATGAAGCGGCCTGTGTGACATGGCTGGTGGCGGCCCGATGGCCGAATGGATTCCGCTTCGCCCGGCATCTCCAAGACCCAGCAGCCGTCCTCGACCACCCGCTTGACCAGCGGCGTTCGCCACCCCAGCAAGATAGCGTCATTCGCAAGACAAGGCTGCTTGAGAAAGCCCCCAGAAGGACATAAAAATACGAATTTCGTCGACTCTTCCTCAAGGCATAATGACGCGGCCTCCGCAATGCGAAGGAAAATATTCCATATTACGCAATTTTACCGCAAGGAAAAAATTGCACCTTGCGTAAGCGTCGTCCGAGGGCGCTCCGAAGGGGAAACGGAGCGCCCTCGCCCGCTGTCAGGCCGCTTTAAGGCGGGCCATCAGGCGTTCCAGTTGGGCGACGTGATCGGCTTCTTCTTCGGCGAATTCGGCGGCCACGGCGCGCAGTTCCGGGTCGGTGGCCGATGCCACCACGCTGGCGTAGAAGGCGTGGCCGCGCTGTTCGGCGTCCAACGCCACCGCCATGGCGTCTTCCAGCGACGAGAACCCATCGCTGGCCCAAATCGCCGCCGCTTCCGGGCTTTCGCCATCGGGCCAGTCGAAGTCGGCGCCGTCGATGACCGGCACGTCGCGATAGCCGGAGCGGGCTTGCGCGTCTTGCAAATGTCGGCGCGAATAGACGGCCATCTGACGGAAGAAGGCGGTGACCTCGGATGATCCCTGACCGGCGATGGCGTCGGCCAATTCGTCGAAGCGGGCCGCCGCCTCGCGCTCCAGGCGGACCGCGTAGGCGAGGAATTCCTCAAGCGATTTCAATGGCGTTCCTCCTCAGCCGAATTTGAACAGAACGCCGTAGCCGCCGCGCGGATATTCCCAGGCCACATTGTTGTGGTCGCTGCAAATGATCCGGCAGGTGCCGCATTCCAGACAGCCGTCGGTGGTCAGTTGCACGCCGCCTTGGCCGTCGAGCGCGTAACAGCCCGCCGGGCAACAAAAGGTGCAGGGCTGGGCGCAAGAACTGCGGCAGATGTCCGCATCCTTGATGGTGATATGCGGATTGCCCTCATCCACCAGATAGCGGTTTTGAAACAGCTTTTCTTCCACTTTGCTCATCGGAAGGCCCTCACCAGCTTGACGGCGTCACCCACCAGACCGAACACCGTGCGGCGCTGGCGGAAATTCTTGGTGATCTGCTTTTCTTTGGTCAGTTTGTCCACGCCATCGACGCGCAACATGGTGTTTGCGGCCTTGCTCAGCATCTCGGGATAGGTGGTGAAGAACTGCCGGTTATTGTCGAGGAAGCCCGGCATGTTCTTGTATTTCTTCAAATCCTTCATGACGAAGCTGTCGTCGAGGGCGGCGCGGTAGCGGGCCAGATGCTTGGCGATGCAGGCCTTGCCCTCGGCCTTAAGGGCGATGATGGTCTCGGCGGCCAGACGTCCGGTGGTCATCGCCAGATTGGAGCCCTCGCGGTGAACAGCGTTCACAAAGCCGCCCGAATCGCCGACGATCATCCAGCCGTCGCCATAGACGCTGGGGATCGAGTTGTAGCCGCCTTCTGGAATCAGATGGGCAGCGTATTCCTTGACCTCCGATCCGGCCAGCAGCGGCTTGATGACCGGGTGGTTCTTCAACTGGTCGAGCATCTCGTAAGGCGTGATGCCGCCGGCCTTGAAATCGTCGACCATGCAGCCGATGCCGATCGCCAAG
>DATGZW010000208.1:0-4378 GCA_035297005.1 Patescibacteria group bacterium | reverse complement strand
CGGGCCAGGGAGGCATTCTCGGAGAGAAAGCCGTAGCCCGGATGGATAGCATCTGCGCCGGCCGCCGCCGCTGCCCCGACCACCGCCTCAACATTGAGATAACTGGCAGCTGGCTTCGCCGGACCGATGCGGATGACTTGGCTGGCGAGCCGGGCCGGCAGGCTGTCGAGGTCGGCTTCAGAGGCACGGAGCACGGTTTCGATACCGAGGCGTTGGCAGGTGCGGATGATGCGGACAGCGATCTCGCCCCGGTTGGCAATGAACACCCGGCGGATCTTCATGCGTCCACCTGCTCCAGACGCATCAGGACATGACCGGCTTCCACCAATTCACCGTCCGCGGCGCGGATGTCCACGACGCGTCCGGCCGCTCCGGCATACACCGAGGTCATGAGCTTCATGGTCTCGACGATACCGACCACCGTATCCTCGCCGACGATCGAACCGACTTCCACGAAGGGCGGAGCCCGGGGCTTGGGCGCGCGGTAGAAAGTGCCAATCATCGGAGTCCGAACTTCGATCAACCCTTCGATCAGCGTTGGCCCGCCCGCCGCGGGTGGAGCTGGCACGGCCGACGCCAATGGCGCTCGTTCCGGCGTCAGTGGATCCGTTCCGGGCACGCTGGTCGGCACCGACCTGACCTCGCTCTCCTGGGTCCAGCCGCTGCCCTGCCGGCTCAGGACGAGCGTGAACCGGCCCGTTTCGAGGCGCAGGTCGGTATATGTGGAGGCGTCCAGGATGCGGATAATCTCTTCCACGTCCTCGTTGGTCAGGTTCATGTTTTCCCCCGCCGACCGAGAACGGTGAAGACATGGTCGAAGGCCCTGGCCTTTGGGGTCGCCGCCGGGTTGGCGTCCTTGTTCGCCCAGATGGTTTCGGGACGGCTCTGCAAGAGATAGAGGCTCTCGCGGCCGCTGCCGTCGGGCGCGAAGGCCCATTCGATGTCCTGCGGACAGCGGTAGTGTCCCTCGATGGTCTTGCCGACCCGTGCTAGTTCGACAATTTCTTCGTCGCTGAGGCAGGCGACGTCCCGGCGCTCCGCCGGCACGGGCTCCTCGCGGACACCGCCGGCGGCGAGATCGGGAACGTGCATGACGGTCTTGTGCGACACCGTCCGTTTCATGATGTCGCCGGTCACTTTGTTGACCACGTATTTATCGGGCGTCACTTCGCCGCTGACGATGGCCGAGCCCAGCCCCCAACTGCCTTCCATAGCGATGATCGAACGGTCGCCGGTGAGTGGGCTGCGAGTGAACATCACCCCCGAGCAGCGGGAATTGACCATGCGCTGGACCACCACGCCCATGGCGAGCCCCTCCTCCGGCAGCTTCAGCCGCAAGCGGTAGCTGACCGACTCCGAACTGTAGAGGCTGGCCCAGCAGTCGCGTACGGCATGGAGGACGCCGTCGCCGCCGCGAATCCATAGATAGGTATCCTGAAGGCCGGCGAAGCTCGCCTCGCTGCCGTCTTCGCTGGTGGCGGAGGAGCGGATGGCGAGGGGGAAGTCGCCCTCGTCCGCGCACAGCGCGGCATAACCCGCCATGATCGCATCCCGCAGATCCGTCGGCATTGACGCCGCCGCAATCCGCTCCCGGATACCCTGAGTCACCCTCGAGATCGCCAGCAGATCGTCGGCGGCCAGGCCTTCGATGGCGTGACGGATCGACCCTTGCGGATCGATGCCGGCCAGGAATCGCTCGAAGGCCCTGGTGCTAACGACGTATCCCGGCGGGACGCGAATCCCGGCCTGGGTTAACTCCCCCAGGCTGGCCCCTTTGCCGCCGACCGTTGGGCGATCGTTGATGCCGATGTCCCGAAAGTGCAGGACGACGCCGGAGCTTTGCCCAGTCACGCCGGTTTCCTCCGTCAGTCCAGAATGGTGACGACGCCGTTGTCGCCATCGACGCGCAGGCGCTGCCCGGTCTTGATGCGCTTGGTCGCCGTGCCGGTGCCAACCACCGCCGGCATCCCGTATTCGCGGGCGACGATGGCGGCGTGGGACATAGTGCCGCCGATGTCGGACACGGTCGCCCTGATCTTGCCGAACACCGGACCCCAACTGGGATTGGTGACCGGACAGACGAGGATCTCGCCGTCCTTCATCAGGCCGATGTCGTTGGCGCTCTTCAGCACGCGCGCCACGCCCTCGACCACCCCCGGCGAAGCGGCGAAGCCGTGCAGCTCGTGCTCGCTGGCGGCATCGGGCGTCCGCGCCCACTCCGCCAGGGTCTCCGAGGTGATGCCCCACAGCATCTGCAACGCCGGGTCGGCGATGTCGTCGGGAATCGGACCAAGTGCCGGGGGCGGCGACCACTCCTTGAGCTTCTCCCAGATACGCTTGCGCTCCTTGAGGATCGGCTTCCAATGACCGCGTCCGGCGGGGACAGAACCGGTGGCCCAGGCCAGACTGACCTCCTGCAAAGTGAGATCGGCCTCGGTGTGATGGAGATGGAAGAAGTCCTCGGCGTCGGCAATCACGCCCCAGCGGGCGAGCAGCGCTCCAAACTCGCGCAGCTTGTTGAACCAGATGGTGGTGAACCAGTGCTCGCAGTAGAACTTGTGGTCCTCGACGAACGGGAAGACGAGATGGCACAGGCCGAGCATCTGGTCGAAGGCGCCGCGTTCCTCGTCGGTGCTCAGCAGACCGCGGTATTCGGAAATGATGTGTTTCCGCTCCACCTTCAGCTTTTCGGTCGGCCGCTCGATCGATTGCCCTTTTTTGAGCATACCGATATAGCGGGCGATCGCTGAAAACGGCACCGACAGATCGTCGTTCCAGCTGCGGTGGTGATGGTAGAAGCCGTCGCCGGTGGACATCAGGAACCAGGGATGGCGCGACTTCTCCATCTGGTCCAGCCATTTGCGGCCAGCGTCGCCCATCTGCCCCAGGGCCAACATGGTGTCGGCGGGATCAACGTCGTCGCCGAACTTGCCATCGATGCCCAGTTCGACCGCCAGACGGGCCAGTTTCTTAAGCTCCTCATCGGGACGGAACATGAAGACGTCGATGCCGGCCACCATACGCGCCACGGTCTGGTCGGTGATCTCGGGGAACGCCTTCTTGCAGAATTGGAAAAACACCAGATAGGCACCGTAGCCCAGCATCAGGAACTCGAAGTGGTAGTGCCACATCTTCGAGAACGCCTCGATGCAGCGGTGGTAGGCCTCGCGCACGTAATGGTTCTGGCCGATGCCGCGCCCGGAAGTGACCACCTCGATGTCATCGAACTCGGGCAATGGGGGCACCCTGATGTCCTCGACCTCCTTGATGAGGGCGAGCATTCGCTCCTTCCATTCGGCGTAGAGGCGGTCCCAATTCTGGTAGTAGAAGCCGGCGCGCTCCTGGAACAGCCCCAGCCGCCTGCCGATCTCGGCGGGATCGGTGACGGGGTAGGCCGTGATGTAGATGCGGCCGTTGACGATGCGGTGGTCCACCCCCAGCGTGGTCGGGAATGAAAAAACGCGAGTGGTGAAGGCGCCCAGCCCCTGATAAGGGATTTCCGCCGTCACCACGTCGAACGCTGGCATCGGTTCGGGGAAGTGCATGGCGTTGTAAAACCAGAAGACCTTGTCGTCCTCGGGCCGGAAGCGGGTGAAGTAGGGATACATGTTCTGCCAGCCCTCGGTTCCCGGGACGTCGCCGATTTCCGATGGCAGCGGGAAGGCGTTCGATTTGGCCGGCGCGGTCATGTCTCCTCCTGATCTTCGATTGTTTTTTCCGCTGTCGCTTGGCGCGACGTTGCGGTTGCCGATGCCTGCAATTCCGATTCTGCAATCATGCGACCCTATGACGGCTTCTGTCCAGGAGTCGCCTATCCAAAGATAGCGGAGGATTCCGTTTTCGCATGCGTGACGATGACGGCGCCCAGCTTGTCGCCGATCACGCGGCCATCGAGACCGCGAGCGGCGGCGCCCGTGCGTGTCTTCCCGGTTCAGGCGCGGCGCGGGCCATTTACCCGCGCTACCGCGTCGCCATGGTGGAATCGCCGGCGGCGCAGCCGAGAACAGGCCGGTGCCGCCACTTGGCGAACGGCGTCGACCAGTAGAGACCGCGTATATAATAAATGCTTTGGCAATCTCCGACGGTTCGTTTTCCCTAGGCGATCTTGCGACATCCGCCTTATCGATATCGGCGGATCGTAGCCTCGATACAGGCCCGCCGTCCGAGCCGTCACCTATCGAAAAAAGATCGCTGGAACCGGCTCCCGGCAGTACCTTATGGTGCCCTAGACGGTGACGACGACCTTGCCGAAATGGGCCCCGCTGGCGAGGTGAGAGTAGGTGTCGCGCGCCCCCTCGAACGGGAAGACGCGGTCGATGACGGGGGCCAGCGCCGGGTCACGGCGGCGTTCATCGCCACGAACATCTCCAGCGACCCG
>DATGZW010000207.1:0-8489 GCA_035297005.1 Patescibacteria group bacterium | reverse complement strand
CCTCGTCGCTGGGATCGTCGGTGCCATGCGCGGCGGCCACTGCTTGGAAGGCACGGGTCATGGCGGTGCGATCCTCCTCGGTGGCGCGTTCGGCGGCCATGCGGGCGGCCATGCCGGCGACGATCAGGCGGAATTCCAGATAGTCGAACGCGGCTTCGGGATGCGAGCGCAGCAGCGCCGCCAGCGGTTCGGGCAAAGGGTCGTCGGTCGGTTGGTCGTCGGTGGACATGGCGGGACTCTAGTTTTCGCTGCCGGCAAAGCGGCGCAACGACATTTCCAGGCGCTGGTCCGCCTTGTCGATCTCACTCAGGGCGGTGCGAGTGAAGTTCACATGCGCTTCGGCGGCGGCGCGCGCGGCCTCGGCGTCGCCGCTGAGGATGGCGTCGCGCACGGCGCGGTGCTGTTCCAGCAACAAATCGCGCACGCCCTGGCGGGTGTACAGCTTGTTGCGGTTATAGAACACATCCTCGCGCAGCATGTCGGACAGGCTGCCCATGATGTGCAGCATCATGATGTTGTGGCTGGCCTCGTACACCGCCAGATGGAAGGCGGCGTCGGCATCGGCTTCCTCGGTGGGGTCGAGAATGGCATGGGCGGCTTGCATGGCGGCGAAGCGCTTGGCGATGATCTCGCGGTCGATGTCGGTGGCGCGCAGGGCGGCGAAATAGGCGGTCATGCCTTCGACCACGCAGCGGAATTCCAGATAGTCGTAGGTGGATTCGGGGTTGCTGTCCAACATCTCCAGCAGCGGGGCGCTGAAGTTCGGGCCCAGTACCGCCGCGACGAAGGTGCCGCCGCCGCGCCGGGTTTCCAGCAGGCGGCGTCGCTCCAGCAGATCCAGCGCCTCACGCAGGGATGGGCGTGAGACGTCGAGCTTAAGCGCCAGCTCGCGCTCCGCCAGCAGGCGGTCGCCGGGGCGCAGCGATCCTTCAAGAATGAGTGTTTCCAAATGGCTGGCGATGGCTTCAGCCAATTTCGCCGGCCGAATACGGTCTTTTGGCACGACGTCTCCGTCAACTTGGAGTTTCGTTTTTGGTTTACCCGTCAACAAGGTGATTGTCCACCCTATGCCGTCATCCTCCTTACAAATTACCACTAATTGAGAATTGGAAAAATGAATTTACCACAAGAGCCGCTGCGTCACTTCATGTGTCCCGCCGACCGCATGGTGTCAAGCAATCGCACGGTGGCTTCACGGATTTCGCCGGGGGACTGCAAGCCGGGGATGTTCTGGCGTTTGACGTGATCGACCAGAGCGCGCAAGAAGCCGGGTTCGGCGGTCGAGCCCAACAGTTCCCGCATGCGTGCATGCCCGACATTGCGGTCGATGGCGCACAGGAACACCACGGCATCGCGCATGCGCATGCCTGACGAGGAAATCGCCGCCATGGCCAGCGGGCTGACGGCGCTGGCATGGGCGATGGTGCGGCGCATTTCGGACTCGTCGATGCCGAACAGCCCCGGCAGTTGCAGCGTCTGGCTGAGCGCCCACATAACCTCGGCCTTGGGGGTGCTGGTGGCTCTGGCGGTGCCGTCGGGCAGGCGTTGCGGCTTCCCGGCAGCACCAGTGGGTCCAGAGCCTGTGGCGGGCAGGGCGGCACCTGCCGTGTCCGAGGCGTCGGGCAGCGCCACTACGCTGGTTTCGGGTGGGATGCCATGCAGGGCCAGTTCGCGCAATTGTGCGACTTCGCGATATTCCAGGATGCGCTTGCCCAAGGATCGCACCAGCGGCACCGGCAGCGGCGCGTAATGGGGGATCAGCGGTACCTGCCATTCATACAGCAGCACGTCGCGCATCGCCTGATACAGGCTGTCGGCTCGGTTTGCCTTGCGCTTGGTCCGTGGCGGCGGCGGCGCGGCCCACACGATGCCAAGGATGCGTTTGAACAGGCTGGCCCGTTCGGGCTCCTTGCGCGCCAGGATCGGACGCAGCGGTGCCAGACGGGCGCGGAAGTGGCGCTTGGCGATAGCTCGAACAACCAGGGCGACAACTTCTTCGAGCGTACGGCCACAGATCAGTTGATCGGTGTCGCCAGTGATCGGCTTGGCCTTGGGGCCGATGACGATCTTTTCAAACAGCTCGGGGCGTTTTCTAAACAATTTGAAACAACAATCCGCTAATTCCGGATTGTTCATGATCATGTCAAAGGCATGCTCGCGGCTCAGTCCGTGAAGGCCCGGTACGTTGTCGCGGAATACGTCGACTACGGGACCGCGCAATATATCATTGACCCGGCCGATCGCCGCCTCTGCGACGACCGAGTCGGCGCGAGGTTTTGGACGGGATGGTGTGGATCTTTGCTTCGCGGTCATGCCGAATAGTGTTCCATAGTTGTCGTTCATCGCAATGTTCATTTTTTAACATATGCCCGCATAAATCGCGCAGGTCCTATCTGATGGTGTGGATTGCCTCAAACTAAAGTTGTACGACCATGACCTACGGCAGGGGTGACATAGCCCCTTGCATGATAGATTTCGGCAGAGGAAACCATCACCTTTGGCCTGGGGGATAGGGTTGTAAGAGGCGGGGCAATCAAAGCCATCCGGCGAGATGGACGTATAAGAACGAGGCGATGGTCAGTCAAAGCCGGTTAGCACGGCAAAGGAACCGCCAGTCGCGCGGCCTTGCCGGCAGTCTGGGAGCGGTGGCGGCGTTTGTCGCGGCGCTGGTGCTGCCCTGTCGGCGGTCGGTGGCGGCGGCTGACTTGTTCGTTGGCAATAACCGATTCCAGGCGATGTTCGACGCCGCCACGGTGGGCATGGCCTGCCTGGGACGGCACGGTGTGGTTGAGGCGTGCAATCCCACCCTGGCCGTCCTGCTCGGATGCCGCCCCGAGGAGGTGGTGGGCCGCGCCTTGCTGTCGGTGCTTGCTGAAGGCGGCGACGACGCAGTTTCCGGCGTGATCCAGGGCGACGACATCCGCGTCACCCGTCCCGGTGCGCTGGCCGAGTGGGTGCGGGTGACGGTCTCGGCGAGCGGAGTCGAGCAATCCATCGCCATGGTCGAAGACGTCAGCGCCGCCAAGATGAGCGAGGCGCAGTTCCACCATATCGACCGTTTGGCTCAACTGGGTGAATTGGCCGCCTCGCTGGCCCATGAGATCGGCCAGCCGCTCAACGTCATCCGTCTGACCGCCGAAGGCGCGCTCGACCGTCTGAACGCCGAAGTGGCCGATGTGGCACGCCACAACCGCAGTCTGGCGGTGGTCGTCGATCAGTCGCGCCGTTTGCAGGAAATCATCGACCACACCTTGGCCTATTCGCGCCGCGCCGATCAGGCGGGGCAGTTGCTGGATCCGCGCGCGGTAGTGCGTTCGGCGGTCAAGCTGTTGCACAAGCGGGCGCAGTCCCACAAAATCCGCCTGATGTGGCAGCCGCCGCGCTCGGCGGCGCGGGTGTTCGGCCATGCGGTGCGGCTGGAACAGGTGGTGGTCAACCTGCTGACGAATGCCTGCGACGCCATCCTTGCGGCGCATCGCGGCTCGCAGGCGAACGATTCGGTGGGCAGCGTCGAAGTTCTATGCCGGCTCGATGATGCCGCCGGCGAGGTGGTGGTGTCGGTCATCGATGACGGGCCCGGCGTGCCGCAATCGGTGATGAATCAGATTTTCCAGCCGTTCTTCACCACCAAGCCGCAGGGCATGGGGACCGGGCTGGGGCTGTCGGTGTCGTTGGGCATCATCGCTCAGATGGGTGGCCGCATCGAGGTGACCAATTTGTCCCCCGGCGCCCGTTTCGACATCCGTCTTCCCGCCTTGGGCCGTCTTGACGAGGAATACGGCCCGGCGGGGGCAGGTGGCGAGGCGGCAAGGCCGCATGTGCTGGTCGCCGACGACGAGCCGCTGGCGGTGGCCGAGATCGCCGCGTTCCTTTCGGACCGCGGCTATCGGGTGACCACCGTGGCGGGCGGCAACGCGGCGCTGGCGGTGCATCTGCTCGACCGCGCCGATTTGGTGGTTACCGATCTGCATATGGCCGAGGGCGACGGGGTGGCCCTAATAGCCCGGTTAAAGCGCGAGGAGCCGTTGCTTCCCGTCATTGCGTTGACTGTGCTGGCCGGTGACGAACCAGCGCGGGCACGGGCGGCGGGGGCGGCGCTGGTGCTGTTCAAGCCGTTGGGATTGGCCGACATCCAAATCCATATCGCCCGCGCACTGGCGGAGCGAGCATCGCCGGACACAGTGCCGTGACGATCAAAAACAACAATCTCCCGACAAAGATTCGGGGAAACGGAGCCGTATCTTGCGCATGATTATAGCCGACGACCATGTCATGTTCCGCGAGGGCATGCGGCCCTTTCTTGAACGTCTGGCGCCCGAGGTGGAAATCCTTGAGGCCGGATCGCTGGCCGAGGTGATGGGCCATCTGGGAACGGGCGGCGCAGTCGGGCTGGTGGTGCTGGATCTGAAGATGCCGGGCATGGTCGGATCGGCGGGGATCCGCAAGATCAAGGACGCGCATCCTCCGGTGCCGATCGTCATCCTGTCGGCGGTGGTCGATCGCTTGCAGGTGGTCGAAAGCATCAACAGCGGCGCGTCGGGCTTCATCCCCAAGCGGCTGTCGGGGGCGGCGATGCTGTCGGCGTTGCAACTGGTTCTGGCAGGCGAACGCTTCGTGCCCTATCTGGCGCTGGCCACTGATGACGAGGATGGCGGCGGCGAGACACCGATGCCGAAACACTCCGCCAATCTGAGCATGCTGACCCGGCGCGAAAAAGAAATCCTGACCCTGCTCAAGGACGGCCTGTCGAATAAGACCATCGCCGGGCGGCTGACGGTCAGCGAAGTGACGGTGAAGTCGCATCTATGCAGCATCTTCCGCAAGATGGGAGTGCAGAACCGGGTCCAGGCAATCCGCTGCTTCCTGGGGGGCGACCTTTAAGCGGGGCTTGGCCAAGGGTTGACCCGCCGCCCCCCGCTGCTTATACACAAATACAGTAGGGACATTGTCCGAGGCCAACAGTTATGAAAATCGCCGTCGCCAGCACCGATTTCCTCAAGGTCTCCGGCCATGCCGGGCAGGCGCGCAAATGGGTGGTGTTCAACACCGTCGAGGGGGCCGCGCCGGTCGAGGCGCAGAGGATCGACTTGCCGCCCGAGCTGGTGTTCCACGTCTTCCGCGACAGCCAGGGGCCGCATCCGCTGGATGGCGTCGGCGTGTTGATCTTTCAGACGGCGGGTGAAGGCTTCGTCAAGCGCATGGGCAAGAAGGGCATCCAACTGGCACCGACCAGCGAACGCTCGGTCGTCCGCGCCGCCGCCGATTTCGTCTCCGGCACCTTGAAGCCACCGCGCCCGCCTGGTTTGATGAGCCTGCTGTGCAAGGTTCGTGACCTGTTTTCAGACCATACTTGACGGCAAGGTTCAGTCGGTCGTCGCCATGCGGCGCTCCAACACCCGCGCCAGGGCGGCGAACAGGCGGTCGGGCTCGATCGGCTTGCTGACGTAATCATCCATGCCGGCTCCCAGGCAACGCATTTCGTCGTCGCGCATGGCGTTGGCGGTCAGGGCGATAATTGGCACGCGGCTGGCCGCGCCGGGCAGGGCGCGGATCGAGCGGGTGGCGTCCAGCCCGTCCATTTCCGGCATCTGCATGTCCATTAAGACCAGGTCGAACGGCTCGGTTGCGGCGGCTGAAACCGCTTGCACGCCGTCATTGACGGCGGTGACCCGGTGCCCCCATTTCTCCAGCAGGGCGGTGGCGACCTTGCGGTTGACGCCATTGTCCTCGGCCAGCAGGATGCGCATGCGCGGCAGGGCCGATCTCAGACTGGGGCCGGCGGCTGGCGGTCTGTCAGGTTCCTGACCAGCGGCATAGGCCACGGTGAACCAGAAACGGCTGCCGCGCGACAGGGTGCTGTCGACGCCGATGTCGCCGCCATGCAGGCCGACCAACCGCCGGCAGATGGCAAGCCCCAGCCCACTGCCGCCATAGCGCCGAGTGATCGAACCGTCGGCTTGGCTGAAGGATTCGAACAGACGGGCGCGCACTTCCTCGGGAATGCCGATGCCGGTATCGACTACCGAAAAGCGGAAGGTGGTGCTTTGGGCGCCGACGGTCAAAGCCTCGACCGACAGCCGTACGCCGCCCTTTTCGGTGAACTTGACGGCATTGCCGATTAAGTTGAGCAGGATTTGGCGCAGGCGGGCGGGGTCTCCGAGCAAATAGCGGGGTACGTCGGCGGCGATTTCGGCGTCCAGGATCAAGCCCTTTTCGGCGGCGCGCGCCGACATCAGGGCGATGACCGAATCGATGGTGGCGGGTAGGTCGAAATCGACCCTCTCCAAATCCACCCGTCCGGCTTCCAGCTTGGAAAAGTCGAGAATATCGTTGAGCAGGGTCAGCAGCGCCTCGCCCGACTGGCGGATGGTGTCCAGATAGTCGCGCTGCTGGCCCGAGAGCGGCGAATCCAGCATCAGCCGGGTCATGCCCAAGATACCGTTCATCGGCGTGCGGATTTCGTGGCTCATCACCGCCAGGAATTCCGATTTGGTGCGATTGGCGGATTCGGCGGCGTTCTTGGCGAAGACCAGTTGTTCCTCGCCGCGTTTGCGCGCCGAGATGTCGTCTTCGATGGCGACGTAATGGGTGATCGCACCGCCCGCCTGACGTACCGGTGAAATCGACGAGGCCTCCCAATACAGTTCGCCGTTCTTCCGGCGATTAAGGAATTCACCATGCCATTGGTCGCCGCCTTGGATGGTCGCCCACAGCGCATCATAGATGGCGCGCGGAGTCTGCCCCGACGCCACCACGGCGGGGGTGCGGCCGATTACCTCGTCGGCGGCGAAGCCGGTGATCGTGGTGAAATGCGGGTTGACGTATTCGATGATGCCTTCGGGGGTGGTGATGATCACCGAGACCGGGCTGCATTCGACCGCCTGATAGAACTTGCGCAACTCGTCGCGGGCCAGGCCCAAGGCGCGGTTGCTGCCTTTCAGTTCGAAAGTGCGCTGGCGGACTTGCTCTTCGATGGTGGCATAGACGCCCTTGAGGTCGTCGGTCATGTGGTTGAAGGCGTGGGCCAGTTCACCCAGCTCGTCGTCGGTTTCCACCACCACCCGGTGATTGAGGTCGCCAGCGCTCATGCGGCGCACCACGCGGGTCAATTGATCCACTGGCCGGCTGAGCGAGCGCGCGGCGACCAGCGCCAGGATACCGACGCCGGCCAGGGTCAGCAGCGCCACCACCAGCACCAGCTCGCGTTGTTTAGTGACCAAGGCCAAGGCTTCGTCGCGGTCGATCTTGACCACCATGCCCCATTGGAACGACGGCAGATAACGCCATACCGCCAGCGACGGGATGCCCCGGTAATCCACGGCCTCGCCGGCACCCTGATTGCCGGAAACGGCTTGGCGCAGCGGCATGCCGGCGATGGATGAGAGATCCAGCTTGCGGTGAAAGGCGGCATCGCCATCATGGCGCAACGGTGCGACAAGGATGATGCCATCGGCCTGCAACGCGCCCAGCACCACTTCGCCCGAACTGCCCAGCCCGTTGAAGTCGGTGACCGCCTCCCACAGGTCGCGGTTGCTCAACTGAACGACGACGATGCCGATCAACTGATTGTCGCGCAGAACCGGGGTGGCGACAAAGGTCGCGGGTGAGCCGGGGGTGGATTGGGGATCGAATCCGGACAACTGGGGCACCCGCTGAGCGCGGGCGCGGGCGACGGCTTTGGTCATCTCCGCCCCAGCCAGCGGCGGCTGATCCAGATGTGCCCCAACGGCGAAGTGGCGGCTGGAGGAAAACAGCACCTCGCCATCGAGCGAGATCAACAAAAGATCGTCATAACCGGAAAAGCTGGAAAAGGCCGTCAGTTGCGGGCGAAAGACGGTGTCGATCCGATCGAGGGCGGCGGTATCCTTGCTGCGATAGGCGTGGCCCAACTCGTCGATGGCGTTACCGACCAGCGGCAATTGTACCAACGCGGCGATGTCGCGCTTGCGGTCCAGGGCATAGGCTTCAATCTGGCGGCTTTTGTGGTCGGCCAGGGTCTGCAAATGGCTCAGCGCGGTTTCGCGCATCAGCTCCAGCGTCAGTTCCTGGGTCAGCACCAGCAGGGCAATCAGCGGCACCATCGAGATCACCAGGAACCAGCCGAGCAGCTTGCCTGCGATGGTAGGCCGCCTCCATGGGCGCGGTCTGGCGCCGGCATGGCGGGCCTTCGGTGGCGCTCCCCGCGTCGTCATGGACAGGAACTTTCCTCTCGCATCTTCTCGGTGGTGCGGGCGGCCCGCAGCATGAGTGTCCTGCCCTGTAGTTTGGTTGAATTATGGGAAGTTGTCGAGGTGTAACGCCGTATACAAGGTGTCCGGACGCGCGAACGATGCTGGATCGCAATGATCGGCGGTCGTCAACTCCGATTGCAGGCGAGGCAGCGCCGGCTGCGGCCCGCGACGAGCGGTGGTGAAGGCGTCCAGGGCCTGTTCCAACTGGGCCAGGGCGGCATCCCAGTGATTGGGGCGGTCCTGGCGGAACAGCCGCAG
>DATGZW010000206.1:0-2689 GCA_035297005.1 Patescibacteria group bacterium | reverse complement strand
GACGGTCAAGGGGCAGCGGATGTCCTGCCTGCTGCAGGATGTCGCCCGCATCGGCGCCGGCATTTTGGACCGTCCGTTCGATTGCCCACGCGGCACCGAATTCACCGTCGAGCTGCCCAAGCTTGGCAACTGGTCGGGAATGGTCGTGGCCATCACAGAGCACAACACCCACGTCCATTTCGAGTTGGATGAAGGTCAGGCCGCGCAATTGGACAAATTTATCGATAGCCGCGCGCGCGCGACGTCCTGATCAAGCTTAGGGGGAACAAAATGAATTATGAGATCGCTGAAAAAAATGGTCAGCGGACACTCGTGCTTCGCGGTCAACTGACCTTCGCCGACCGCGCGGCCCTGGATCAAGTAATTGCGCAGGTGTTGGCCGGAGAAATCCGGACGATGAGCGTCGATTTGGAGCACCTGGACTACATGGATTCGGCAGGGTTGGGAATGCTGCTGACCTTGCGCGATCGGGCAGGCAAGGCCAATGTCCAGGTTCGGCTGGTCAAACCGCAAGGCGACGTGAAGGAACTGCTGTCCCTGGCTTGCTTCGACACCCTTTTTTCCATCGACAGTTAGCGTGGGAGCCCCCTCGGCCGCCGAGGATGGCCGGACGCGCATTCTGATCGTCGATGACGAAAGGATGAACCGCACCTTGCTTCAGGCGGCTCTGGCGCATGGCGGCTATGCCACGGACTCCGTCGAGGATGGCTTGGCGGCGTGGGAACGGCTGGACGCCAGCCCCACCCGCTTCGCCGTGGTCTTGCTTGATCGGCGCATGCCGCGCATGAACGGCATGGAGCTGCTGGCCCGCATCCGCGCCGACGACCGGCTGAAATACCTACCGGTGATCATGCAGACGGCGCATTCCTCTTCTGAAGAGGTGGTCGAGGGGATCAGGGCCGGAGCTTACTACTACCTTGCCAAGCCGCTGAACCTGCAATTGCTGCTGTCGGTGGTGGCGCGGGCGGTCGAGGAGCATTGCCTGCGGCGCCGCTTCCTGGACGACCTGGACCAGCATACCGCCGCCCTCAATCTGCTCGATGCCGGCGTCTTTCGCTTCCAAACCCCCGAGGCCGGCAAAACTCTGGCGGTGGCCCTGGCCCGCTGTTGCCCCGGTTCGCGCAACCTGGTGATGGGGCTGTCCGAGGTCTTCGCCAATGCCGTCGAACACGGCAACCTGGGGCTCAGCTTCGACGAGAAATCACGGTTGCTCGACGACGGCTCGTGGTCCGAGGAGATCGCCCGCCGCCTTATCCTGCCGGACTACGTGAGGCGTTGGGTGACGGTGGAGATGCAGAGGTTGCCGGGTGAAATCCGTTTCATCGTGCGCGACGAGGGGCAAGGCTTCGACTGGCGCCCCTATCTGGACATCGACCCGGCCCGTGCCTATGCCAGTCATGGCCGTGGCATCGCCATGGCGCGGCGCCTGAGCTTCGACGACATGCTGTATCGCGGACGTGGCAACGAGGTGGTTTGTACGGTGCGCAATGCCGCGACCGCGTCCACGTCAGCAGAGAAATGCATGCCGCTGAGCATCCGCGACAGGTCGGACGAGATGGCTGCCGCCCGCGCGATGCAGGTGAACTTACTGCCGTCGGACTCGGTTTTGGCTGCAATCGAGCAGGCCACCGCGCTGTCTGTCAGCGGCTTGTTCCAACCTGCGGCCGAGATTGGCGGCGACATCTGGGGAGTATTGCCGCTCGACGATCATCGGGTAGCCCTGTATCTGGCGGATTTTTCCGGCCATGGAGTGCCTGCGGCGCTGCATACCTTTCGCCTGGACGCCGTGATCGAGACCATGGTCAAAGACCGCGACCAACCGGCCCGATACCTAAGCCAATTGAACCAGCAGCTTACCGGGATGCTGTCGGTGGGGAATTACTGCGCCATGCTGTATGGCGTGGTGGATACGAACACCTCGCTGTTCACCTATGCCGCCGCCGCCTCGATGCGGCCGCTGGTGATCGACCCGTCCAGTCATGAGGTCTGGCAGGGTGACGGGCGGGGATTACCGCTCGGCATTGCCAAGGTGGCCGCCTATCAAGAACGGCAATTGCCGCTACCGCCCGGCGCGCTGCTTTTTCTGTATTCAGACGCCTTGCCCGAGGCGAGATCATCCGCCGGCAAACCCATCGGCGCGTCGGCGATGCCCGAGTTGTTGCGCCAAGCGGTGGCGGACGGCGGCAGCTTGGAGGCCACGTCGCTCGTCACCGCGATCCTAGCGCACTCCGACGATGCGCCGCGCATCTTGGATGATTTGACGGCTGTCTGCTGCCAGCGGCAGTCGGCTCGCAGCTTGGCGGTGGCCGCGACGCCCACCTCTCTTGCTCCCTGAGGGTCCACCTCAAGGACCGGAGGCGTGAACACTTGGTCGGGGCGGCTGAAAAGAGCCGCCGGCCCATTCAGCTATCGTTAGAAAACATTGTTCCTTTTCAGCGCCAGCCTTATTCTCACCATTTTAGCCACCATGTGATTTGCGGAGTTTTCGATGTCAGCACCCTCCCGCGTCCTTCATTCCGGCCTTCGGCAGAAAATCATGTCGGCCGATGCCGCCGCCGCCCTTATTCAGCACGGCGACAACGTCGGTATGAGCGGTTTTACCGGCTCCGGCTATCCCAAGGCGATCCCACCCGCATTGGCCAAGCATATTGAGCGCGGCAACCAGAACGGTGAGACCTTCCGTATCGGT
>DATGZW010000205.1:0-3057 GCA_035297005.1 Patescibacteria group bacterium | reverse complement strand
AAGCTGCAGATGGTCACTCATCATGTGCTGCCTTTGGCGATGCCCGGCATTCTGACCGGAACGATTATCGGCATGGCCCGCGCCATCGGCGAATCGGCTCCGCTGCTGATGATCGGCATGGTCGCCTTCATCGTCGATATCCCGGCGACGCCGATGGATCCGGCGACGGCTCTGCCGGTGCAGATTTATCTGTGGGCAGCCAGCCCCGAACGCGCGTTCGTCGAACGCACCTCGGCGGCGATTATCGTGCTGTTGCTCTTCTTGGCGGTGATGAATGCCACCGCCATCTATCTCCGTAAAAAATTCGAACGTCGGTGGTAAGAAATATGCCCGTCGCCAGTGAGAGCTATTTCCAACAGAACGGTCGTGCTTTGCTAAACGCCATCAAGGTGGCGTCCCGCGATGTGAATGTTTTCTACGGCGACAAGCACGCCCTGAAGACTGTCAATCTGGATGTCCGCGCCAATGAGGTCACGGCGCTGATTGGTCCGTCGGGGTGTGGCAAGTCAACCTTTCTGCGCTGTTTGAACCGCATGAACGACCTGATCGAGGGGTGCCGGGTGACCGGCTCCATCTGCCTCGACAATCAGGACATCTACGACAAGGCGCTCGATGTGGTGCATCTGCGCGCCCGCATCGGCATGGTGTTCCAAAAGCCGAATCCGTTCCCCAAGTCGATTTTCGACAACGTCGCCTATGGCCCGCGCATCCACGGCTTGGCGCAGTCGGGGCCGGAATTGGAAGAGATCGTCGTTCATAGCCTGGAAAAGGCCGGTCTCTACAACGAGGTCAAGGATCGCCTGGGAGAGGCCGGTACCGGCCTGTCTGGCGGTCAGCAGCAGCGTCTGTGCATCGCACGGGCGATTGCCGTCAGCCCCGAGGTGATCCTGATGGACGAGCCCTGTTCGGCGCTCGACCCTATCGCCACCGCCAAGGTCGAAGAATTGATTGACGAATTGCGGGAAAACTACACGATCGTCATCGTGACCCATTCGATGCAGCAGGCCGCCCGCGTGTCGCAGCGCACGGCGTTCTTCCATCTGGGCGAAGTGGTCGAGATCGGCGATACCGAGCAGATCTTCACCAACCCCCAGCACAAGCTGACTCAGGGTTACATCACTGGGCGCTTCGGTTGAGCCGCCAGTCGGAGAAGGTCGCATGACTGAAGAACACACGGTACGGTCCTACGACGAGGAACTGGCCCATCTGACCAACATGATCGCCCGCATGGGCGGTCTGGCCGAGGCGCAGTTGGACGGCGCCATCCAGGCACTGGTCAAGCGGGATAGCGATTTGGCTGGCAAGGTCATCGCTTCGGACATCAAGGTCGATGAGTTGGAGCACGAGGTGCACAGCTTCACCGTCCGCCTGCTGGCCCTGCGCCAGCCGGTGGCGCATGACCTGCGCCTGATCGTTGGCGCCTTGAAGATCTCGGGCGATCTTGAGCGCATCGCCGATTACGCCGCCAATGTGGCCAAGCGGGCGTTGGTGCTGAACCAACTGCCGCCGGTCAAGCCGACCGCCGGCGTGCCGCGCCTGGGCCGATTGGTGCAGGAAATCGTCAAGGAAGTCCTGGACGCCTATGTCGAGCAGGACAACGACAAGGCCATCAAGGTGTGGAAGCAGGACGAGGAGGTGGACGATATGTACACCGGCCTGTTCCGCGAGCTGATCACCTACATGATGGAAGACCCGCGCAACATCACCGCCTGCATTCATCTGATGTTCATCGCCAAGAACATCGAGCGCATCGGTGACCACGCCACCAACGTTGCCGAAACCATTCACTTCATGGTTGAAGGAAGGCCGATCCGCGAGCTTCGCCCGAAAGGCGAAAGCGTATTGCCCGACCCCAGCCGTCTGCCCTGAGGAAATCCGATGGATCGCGACAACATGTTGAAGCCGCTGGTCATGGTCGTCGAGGACGAACCCGCCCTCTCGACCATGTTGCGCTACAACCTGGAAAAGGAAGGTTACCGGGTCTGCGAGGCGATGGACGGCGAGGAAGCCCTGACCGTCCTGGCCGAGCGTAACCCGGATATCGTCCTGCTGGATTGGATGCTGCCGGTGCTGTCGGGGATCGAGGTGTGCCGTCAGATCCGCCGCAAGCCGCGTTCGCGCGACCTGCCGGTGATCATGCTGACGGCGCGCGGCGAGGAGGGCGACAAGGTGCGCGGCCTCAACACCGGCGCCGACGACTACCTGACCAAGCCGTTCTCGCTGCCCGAACTGCTGGCCCGCATCAAGGCGCTGCTGCGCCGCGTCGCCCCGGCACAAAGCAAGGGCGTGCTGGAATATGAAGACATCGCGATGGATCTCACCGCCCATCGGGTAACCCGTTCCGGGCGCAACATCCATCTGGGGCCGACCGAGTTCCGCCTGTTGCAGTTCCTGTTGCAGCATCCGGGATGCGTGTTCTCGCGTGAGGAATTGCTGAACGCCGTCTGGGGGCCGGACATTTATGTCGAGCCGCGCACCGTCGATGTGCATATCCGCCGTCTGCGCAAGGCGCTGAACGCCGAAGACGACGCCGACATCATCCGTACGGTGCGGGCCGCCGGTTATGCGCTGGACGCGGAAGGGGTGGCTGCCTAAGCCATCCCTCTGCGTCGTTGAAGCGCGGGCGGGACATCCTCAACTGCATTAGGCGATTCACCTGACGTGGCGGAGGAGGCATCAAGGGATGTATGCCAGCATTACGGGGAGGGGCTGTCTGTTTCTGGTGTCCGGCGCCAGCGGCGCCGGCAAGGATGCCGTCATTGACGGTGCCCGCCATCGTCTGGCCGGCGAAACTGGCGTGGTGTTTCCGTTGCGCACCATCGCCCGCCCCGATGGCTTCGGCGACGAGGTTCACGTCGCCGTCACCCCTGCCCAATTCGACCGGCTGCGGCGGCGCGGCGCCTTCGCCCTGTATTGGGGCGCGCGCGGACTGAATTACGCCATTCCCGCCAGCATCGACCAGGACATCGCGCGCGGCTGTGCCGTGGTGGTCAACGCGCCGCCCTGTGTGCTGCCCGAGGCGCGCGCCCGTTACGGCGAGGTGGTGGTGGTGTGGGT
>DATGZW010000204.1:0-5656 GCA_035297005.1 Patescibacteria group bacterium | reverse complement strand
AATCAGCCCGACCAGCAGTGGCCGAGGCACCGGCGCACCGCCCAGCCGCACCCGCAGCCCCCGCAGCCCCCGCAATTCCGCCGTTAACGCCAAAAACCATGACAACAGACACATCCTCACAGGCTTGTTTTTACCGCAACGCAGCAAAATGACCGAACCGCCGCTGTTGAAGCAATGAACTTACGGCAAAGCCCCCGAAACATCATTCATTCTAACCCAGTGTGCGGATTACCACCCATATGAACCTGGGTGTTTGTGCGGATTTCCGGACAGTGGTCGAGCAAAAATGGCGCATTGCCTTACCCGAGTTCATGGCACGGCGATTGCGTATGGATAGGCAACGACTGGCTTGACCCAGCAATCGCCGCCATAGGCTTCATAGTTTCGAGGAAACGGAAATGCAGATCGCCACCGCAGCCCCCGCCAAGAAAAAGAAATTCTATCAAAATCTGACTGTCCAGGTTTTGACCGCCATCACCATCGGCGTCCTGCTCGGCCATTTTTATCCCGACATTGCCGTGCAGATGCAGCCGCTGGGTGACGCCTTCATCCGGCTGATCAAGATGGTCATCGGTCCCATCGTGTTCCTGACGGTGGTCACCGGCATTTCCAGCATCGGCGACATGAAGAAGGTCGGCAAGGTCGGCCTCAAGGCGCTGATCTACTTCGAAGTGGTCACCACCTTCGCCCTGGGCATCGGCGTCATCGTCGTCAACGTCATCGGCCCCGGCCGCGGCATGAACGTCGTCGCCGGCAGCGCCAAGGCCGCCGCCGACGTGGCCAAATACGCCACCGCCGCCAAGAGCCAGAGCACCGTGGACCTGCTGTTGAAAATCCTGCCCGACAACGTCATCGGCGCCTTCGCCGGCGGCGATTTGTTGCAGATCCTGTTCTTCTCGGTTCTGTTCGGCGCCGCCCTGTCGATGATGGGCGAGAAAGGCAAGCCGATCGAAGACCTGCTGGAGCGCATCGCCCACGCCTTCTTCGGCGTCATCGCAATCATCATGCGCGTCGCCCCGCTGGGTGCTTTCGGCGCCATGTCGTTCACCATCGGCAAGTTCGGCATCGCCTCGCTGAGTTCGCTGGCTCAGTTGATGGGTGCCGTCTACCTGACCATGGGGCTGTTCGTCTTCATCGTCCTGGGCACCATCGCCCGCATGAACGGCTTCAGCATTTTCCGCTACCTGCTCTACATCAAGGACGAGCTACTGATCGTCCTCGGCACCTCATCGTCGGAATCGGCGCTGCCGCGCATCATGGAAAAGCTCCAGCGCTTCGGCTGCTCCAAGCCGGTGGTCGGTCTGGTCATCCCGACCGGCTATTCCTTCAACCTTGACGGCACCTCGATCTATCTGTCGATGGCCGCCATCTTCATCGCCCAGGCCTACAACATCGACCTGTCGATCATGCAGCAGCTGTCGATCCTGGGTCTGCTGATGTTGACCTCGAAGGGCGCGGCGGCAGTCACCGGCGGAGGTTTCGTCACTCTGGCGGCGACCCTGTCGGCCACCGGGCAGTTGCCCATCGAAGGCCTGGCCCTGCTGCTCGGCGTCGATCGTTTCATGTCCGAAGCGCGCGCCATCACCAACCTGATCGGCAACGGCGTCGCCACCATCGTCGTCGCCAAGATGGAAAAGGAATTCGACGAGACCAAGGCGCTGGCCGAATACCAGAGCCATTTCGAAAACCCGGAACTGGCCTCGATCTAAGCCACACCCGCGAAACGAAACAGCCGAAGGGCGGGGAGCGATCCTCGCCCTTTTGCTTTGCCCGCCGCGTCGCTATGGTCTGACCTCATGACCAATTCCTCTCCCACGCCCGGCTGGCTGGCGCCGTCCCTGCTTACCGGCTTCGGCCTGCTGCTGGGTACCGTGCCGCTTTTGGCCAAACTGTCGGCGCAGACGGGGCTGTCGGAGCCGGCCTTCGCCCTGTGGCAAGCGCTGGGGGCCGGGCTGGCGGTTCTCGCCGTCTGCGTCGCAAAGCGCACGCCGCCGCCGCTGTCGATTCGCCATTTGCGCTATTATCTGCTGTCGGGACTGACCGGCATCGCGTTACCCAATTTGCTGCTGTATTGGGTGGTGCCGCGTCTGGGGGCAGGATTGGCGTCGGTATCCTACGCCTTTCCGCCGCTGTTCACCCTGGCCCTGGCGCTGCTGTGGCGCATGGAGCGTCCGCGCCTGCACCGCGTCGGCGGCATCCTGTTAGGGCTGGCCGGCGCACTGATGATCGCCCTGCCGCAAGGCGGCAGCCTGCCCGCCGCCGTCAGTCCGTGGTGGCTGCTGCCGGCGCTGGCCGCGCCCTTGGTGCTGGCCATCGGCAACATCTATCGTAGCCACGACTGGCCGCCCGACACTGCGCCGCTGCCGCTGGCTGCCGGCATGTTGCTGGGCGGCGCGGTCGAGTTGATTCCGCTGCTGGGCACCGCCTCGGGCGGCATTCTCCCCATCGACGAAGCCAGCGCTCTGCTGCTGCTGGCCGCCATCGCGGTGACGGCAGGCGGCTATCTGATGTTCCTGGAACTGCAACGGGTGGCCGGGCCGGTCTATCTCAGTCAGGTCGGCACCGTAATGACCCCGACCGGTCTGGCGCTGGGCACCCTGTTCCTGGGCGAGCATTACGGCGCCTGGGTGTGGGTTGCGGTCGCCGTCATCTTCGTCGGCGTGGCGCTGACCAACTGGCGGCGTTAGACGCCCACCGCCGCCCGCAGATGGGCCAACAGCGTTTCTAAAGGCACCGGCTTTTCCAGCAGATGGGTGGCCCTGCCCGCCACCGCGTCGGCGGGATCGGGCAGGCTGCCGGTAACGACGATGATCGGCAGGCTGGGCGAGGATTTCCGCAATTCCAGGATCAATTCGCGCCCGTCGCCATCGGCCATGCCGAGATCCGTGACCACCACATCCGCCGGATCGGCGGCGAAGGCCTGCGCCGCCTGCCAGCCGCCGCGCGCCGTGGACACCCGGAAGCCGTGGCGGGTGAGAAAGACCGTCATCACCCGCAGCACCACCGGTTCGTCATCGACCACCAGCACATGGGCGCTGCCCGCCGAGGCCATCGCCGGCAACGCCACCTCGATGCGGGCGCCCTGCGCGCTGTCGGCCACGGCGATGCGCCCGCCCATCGCCGCCACCGCCTCTCGGCACCAGGACAGACCGAGCCCGGCCCCCGGCACGCCGCCTTTGCTGGTGAAGAACGGCTCGAACACCCGCTCGCGCAGGGCTGGCGCGATGCCGGGGCCGTTGTCCGACAGACTGAGCACGCCGCCGTCGAAGGCGACGACCATGCGCCCATCGGCGTTGCCGGCCAAAGCCTCGGCGGCATTGGTCAGCAGCTTGACCAGTACCTGTTCGAAACGATCCGGCTGGCCCAGCACCAGCGGCCCTTGACGCGGCAGGCGCAGCTCGATGGCGATGCCGGCTTTGTCCATCCGTTTCACTGCCGCCCGCGCCACCGCCACCGGATCGAAAGCGCGCGGCGGCGAGGCCTCGCGCCGGCCGCATTGACGCAACTCGGAGAGCATCCGCCGCAGCAGATCGGCCTGTTCAAGGATGATGGCGAACTGCCGCTTGAGCGCCTCTTGCGTGCCGTCCTCCAACTGGTCGATGGCGCTTTCCGCCACCAGCCCGATGATGTTCAGCGGCTGGTTGACCTCATGCGCCAAAGCGGCAGCCATCTCGCTCAGCAAAGCCAGCCGCGACGGGGAGGCATCGGCGACGCTCGGATCGGTTTGGGGATCGCGGATCGGCAATAGGACGCCTTCCCATAAGGTCGTAAGGTTGATCCATAAAAGCATTGGCGCGATGGTTCTGCCACCCTCTTCGCTGTGATGCCGGGCGTTGGCAGCCGCGTCATAATGCTGTTACACTGGCGCAACCGCAAAATGAGGCAGCAGGTATGTATTTCATCGTGGCGGATGATCACGGGATGGTGCGCGAAGCACTGGTCCCCTTCATCCAACGGGTCGATCCCCTGGCTGTTATCTTGCAGGCCAGCACTTTCGAAGAAAGCCTAGCCCTGGCCACCCAGCATGCCGACGCTTTGACCCTGGTCATCCTCGACTTCAAGATGCCGGGCATGCTTGGCGAAGCCGGGGTAACGACCATGCGCCAGCGGTTCCCCAACACCAAGATCGTCGTGCTGTCGGGCACCGCCAGCCGGGCCGAGGCGTTGTCGATGCTGAAGAACGGCGCCGACGGCTTCATTCCCAAAAGCCTGAATGGGGCGTCGATGGTCAACGCGCTGCGCCTGGTGCTGTCAGGCGAGCCGTTCTTTCCGTCGATGCTGTTCCAGGACGACGAGCCCGACATCGCCGCCACGCCCACCGGCGGAGAGGTTGGGGCCAACCTGTCGCCGCTGGAACGCGACGTCATCGCGCTGCTGGTGCAAGGCTTGTCGAACCGCGATATCGCCCAGCGGCTGACTTTGCAGGAGGTCACCATCAAGAAGCGGCTGTCCAGCGCCTATCGCAAGCTTGGCGTCTCCACCCGCCTGCAGGCGGTGCAGGTGCTCAACATGGTACGCCAGGGATGATCGAGACTCCCACCTTGGACGCCGCCGTCTCGGAAACCATCGGCTTGATGGAAGACACCCGCGACTATGTGATGCGCACCAACGCCTATGCGCCCGAACATTTCGCCGATCCCATGCAGCGACTGGCCGCCATCCGCGAATCCAGCCGCCTGACG
The DNA here is from genome assembly GCA_035297005.1 of Patescibacteria group bacterium. Taxonomy (GTDB): domain Bacteria; phylum Pseudomonadota; class Alphaproteobacteria; order Rhodospirillales; family Magnetospirillaceae; genus DATGZW01. The sequence goes on along the minus strand of DATGZW010000204.1, from coordinate 974 downwards.
GGACAGTTGACCTCGATTTTGTCGTGGTTATTGTGGCAAAAGGCAACGCTGGCCGGTGAAATCAGCCGGTCCGAAATGGCTCTGCATACCGTCGAACTGATGGAGGCCGCGCCCCAGCCCGCCGCCAACGACCTGGGCTGCGCGGTCGCCGACTTACCCGATGGCCTGAGTGAATTGATCGCCAAGACGGATCGCCTGTTCACCCGCATCACCCACATGTAAGATGGCGTCGCCATGAGACATGCGATGCTCTACTCTCGATCTTTCGGCACCCTGTTGCTAGCACTACTGGCGCTCTGCCTGCTGGCTACGCCCGCCGCCGCCGGCAAGAAAAAGGAAGCCGACACCTCGGAGATCGGCGGCTTGAGCAAGCCCGCCATGCCGGTCACCCGACAGCAGCAGTTTCTCGACAACACTCAGCCGACCATGACGCTGGAGCCCGACCCGTCCGCCGCCGGAACGCCCGGCTCCCCCGGCAGCGACCCCAACGCCTTGTCCGCCCCGCCTCCGCTCAACCATCCGACCAGCATCGACTCGATGCACGTGCATTCGCTGTTCGAGTAAGGCCGTCCGTCAGCCCTTGGGCGGCGGTTCAGGCTGCCAGCGCATCGAACATTCGTTGGCATGGCCGTCGCGCGCATCGCGCACCAAGATGCCGCGTTGTTCGTTGGCCATATGTCCGCGCTGATCGTGAACCGCTTGGCGGACCAGATAGGACTGGATGGGAAAATGGTTGGTATCGAAACGAAAGCCGCCGCGCGTGCTGGGGAACTCGACTTTGCGCAAGGCGCCGCGCAACCCGTCATCGTCGTTGAACTTACGATCGACGGTGCGGATGGCCGTATCCAGCAGCATGGCGGCATCGTAGCCCTGGGCGGCGTTGGCTGACGGCGGGCGACCGTATTCGCTTTCGAAATCGGACATCATCCGCTTGTTGGACGGGGAATCGATGTCGTCGCTCCACGGCGCCACGC
>DATGZW010000203.1:0-2659 GCA_035297005.1 Patescibacteria group bacterium | reverse complement strand
ACATGGATGAACAGGCTCATCCCGGTGGAATCGATGAACTCAAGCCCATCCAGGTTGATCGTCCAATCGCGCACCGCACCGGCCGTCAGTTCACCCAGGATCTTGGGGAATTGCGGCGCATCGGAGAAGGTCAGACGACCGGTAATTGAAATCTCGATGGCCTTGTCGCTGTGGCTCAGCGTGTATTGCATTGTCTGCTCATCCCAATTCGGTAGGGGCCGCGATTCCGCTGTTGGCGAAGACGGCGTGCGGGCTCACGTCCCACGGATGCTGGTCAGGAAGGTATCGACGCGGTCGCGCAGTTTGGTCGCCCGATCCGCCACGCCTTGGGCCGTCACGCCGACATCGGCAGCGGCCTGTCCGGTGTTCTCGGCGGCGCGGGTGACCCGCAGAATATTGGCGCTGACCTCGCCGGTGGCCTGGGCGACTTGCTGCACATTGGCGGCGATTTCGCCGGTGGCGGCATCCTGTTCGCTGACGGCGGCGGCGATGACGCCCGAGATTTGGCTGATTTCGGCAATGACCGTGGTCACCGAGGTAATCGCATCGACGGCGTCGACGGTCACCCGCTGCACCGTGGCAATCTGCGCGCCGATCTCGTCGGTCGCCTTCGATGTCTGATTGGCCAAGGTCTTGACCTCACCGGCGACCACGGCGAAGCCCTTGCCGGCATCCCCCGCCCGCGCCGCCTCGATGGTGGCGTTCAGCGCCAACAAGTTGGTCTGGCTGGCGATGTCGGCGATCAGGCCGACCACGTCGCCGATCTTGCCGACGGCTTGCGACAGGCTGTTGACCATCGTCGTCGCCCGCAAGGCTGCTTCCGAGGCATTTTCGGCGATGCGCACCGAATCGTTGACGCGCTGACTGACCTGCTCACCCGAGCGGGCCAACTGGTCGGCCGAGCCGGCGGCGGTGCGCATGCTGACGGCGGTTTCCTCGACCGCGGCAGCAACGGCAGCCGCCTGAGTCGACGCCTCGGCGGCAGTCGCCGACATCGACCGCGACATCGATTCCAGTTCGGAAGCCGAGGCCGTCATGCCGCCCAGCGCTTCCGTTACTTCCTCGTTGAAGCTCAGCAACAGGTTGTCGACGACCCGCGCCCGCTTGTCCTTGGCCCAATCGCCCTGACGCTGCTGCTCGGCCAAAGCCTCGGCGCGGATCAGGCCTTCCTTGAAAAAGGCCACGGCGCGGCCCATGTCGCCGACTTCATCGAGACGATGGGTGGCGGGAACGTGAACGCTCAAATCATTATGGGACAGCGCCCCCATCACCCCGGACAGGGTCACCAGCGGCGCCGTGATGCGCCGCGCCACCACCCAGGACACCATCAGCACTAGCGCCGTCAGCGCCAGCACGCCGAAGCCGAACTCCAGCGCCCGCGACCAGAACGCCGCTTCGACATCGTCGATATAGATGCCGGTGCCGATCACCCAGCCCCAGGGTGTGAACTGCTTAACATAGGACAGCTTGCGCACCGGCTTGCTCGATTCCGGCTTGGTCCAGTCGTAGTAATAGAATCCGGCGCCCTTGGCCTTTACCACCTGATTCATCATGACGAACATCGGCTGGCCCGAAGCGTCCTTCAGGCTGGAAATATCCGTCCCGTCCATTTCCGGCTTGATCGGATGCATGACCATCCGGGTGTTCAGGTCGTGAATCCAGAAATAGTCGTTGTTGCCGTAACGCAGCCCTTTGATGTCACGCAAGGCGCCGGCCTTGGCCTCCTCGACGGTCATATGTCCGGCCCGCGCCTCGGACTCGTAACCGGCCAGGATGCCGCTAGCGCTATCGACCAGATCCTGAACCTTGGCCTTGCGGCCATCCAGCACCTCGTTGTTCAGCACGTAGAGCGCGCCGGCAAAGACCAGGCACATACCAAGAAAGGCCACCACCACAATGAGCCCGATCTTTATGCCAATTTTCCGATTATCGAGCCACATGGTCGTCCCCGTCCGGTCAACTAACCGCGCATAGATAGCGCGCCAGCCAAGATAATACCCCTCAAGCGGGAAAATACCCGCAAATTCCGGGCGGATTCTATCATCTTTCCGAGCGAATGGAATTCACAGATATCGGAAAAACATCGGAGAATGGCGGCTCCGCCCCCCGTTATAGAGCTTACCGGAGCCGCCGCGCCGCTATTGGACGACCTTCCAGCTGCCATCGGGTTGACGGCAGGCGGTGCCATAGGCTTCCTCGGACTTGCCGCCCACCATCACCTTGCTTTGGTATTCGCGGCAATAGGATCCGTCTTCGGCGGTGCCTTGGCGCACCGGCACGACTTCGCCGCTATGGCCGGAGTCAGGGTTGTTCCAGATGATCTTTTGGCCGATCGGCGCGGCATAGGCCTGCTGTTCGGCCTTCATCGCATAGGCTTGGTCGGCCCGGTCCAGACTGGCTCCGGCCTCATGCCCCAGGAAAGCGCCCAGCAGCGTGCCGACCCCGACGGCGGCCAGTTTGCCAGCCCCGTGGCCGAATTGCGCGCCAGCCAAACCACCCGCGCCAGCGCCCAGCACGGTGCCGGCGGTCGTTTTATTGGCGCCGAAATCGCCCGGCGCAGCGGTGCCGGGCTGGTTGGCACAAGCGGCCAGCAAGGACGTCGCGGCGATGATCCCCACAAAAAATCCACGCATCCGCGCCTCCTCTTGATGGTCGTACA
>DATGZW010000202.1:0-3073 GCA_035297005.1 Patescibacteria group bacterium | reverse complement strand
GTTTGGGCGTCAACGTCATCTATATCGACGTCGAAGCGGTCCCCGACTTCAAGGAAAGCACCGACGCCCGGCGCTTCTTCGCCTCGCCCGGATTCCAGGCCCGGTTGGCGGCGGCGCAGAATGCCAAGCTGGTCGATTACGCCAATGTCGGCTCGCTGAAATTCACTGTGCTGGAATCCTGCTGGAAGTCGTTCCGCGCCAATCACCAAGATGACGCCGACAGCGAGCGCGGGCAGTCCTTCCGCGCCTTCCAGGCGGCGGGCGGGCGCACGGCCTTGCGTCTGGCGACCTTTGAGGCGTTGCAGGATCATTTCCTGCGCAAGGGTCCCGACAAAGGCTATTGGCGGCATTGGCCGGTCGAGTTGCAGGATCCCGACAGCGCGGCGGTCGCCGATTTCGTCGAGACCCAGCGCGAGCGCGTGGATTTTTTCAGCTACCTGCAATGGCTGGCCGACGGGCAGTTGGCGGCGGCGCAGGCGGCCTGCTGCGACGCCCGCATGCCCATCGGCATCTACCGCGATCTGGGCGTCGGTATCGCCGATGACGGGGCCGAGGCCTGGGCCAACCAACGCCTGCTGTGCCTGGGCGTGTCGGTCGGCGCGCCGCCCGATCCGCTCAATCTGGCAGGGCAGGATTGGGGGCTGGTGCCGTTCAACCCGGTGACCCTGCGCGAGGCGGCCTACCGTCCGTTGCTGGAGGTGCTGGAAGCCAACATGACCCATGCCGGGGCCATGCGCCTGGACCATGCGATGAGCCTGCAACGGCTGTATTGGGTGCCGCGCGGCGCTCGTGCCGACCAGGGCGCTTATGTGCGCTACCCGGTCGCCGATCTGTTCGCGCTGGTGGCGCTGGCCAGCCGCCGCAAGGGCTGCTTGGTCATCGGCGAAGACCTCGGCACCGTGCCCGATGGCTTCCGCGAGCATATGCAGGACAAGGCCATCCTCGGCTACCGCCTGCTGGCCTTCGAGAAGAAAGACGGCGGCGTGTTCAAGACTCCGGGCGAGATTCTGGGACAGGCGCTGGTCGGTTTCGGCACCCACGACCTGCCCAGCCTGGCCGGCTGGTGGGACGGCATCGACATCGAATCGCGTGAGATCCTCAACGTCTATCCCGACCCGGCCATGGGCGCGCAGGAACGTCAGGGCCGCGCCGAGGACCGTATCAATCTGGTGCGGGCGCTGGCCGCCGAGGGCTTGATCGCCGCCGACTTCCCCACCGAGCCGGGCTTGAGCACCGCTCAGGTGGCGGTTCTGGTCACCGCCGTCTATGCCTATCTGTGCCGCACGCCGTCCAAGCTGCTGATGGTGCAGTTCGAGGATGTGTTGGGCATGGTGGTGCAGATGAACCTGCCGGGCACCACCGACCAGCACCCCAACTGGCGCCTGCGTTACCCGCAGAAGCTGGACGCAATGTTGGCCGATCCGCGCGTGGTCGCGGTGGCGGGGCAGTTGATGGAGCGGGCGTTCGGGTCATCGTGATAGGTGCTAAACTATAAACCGTCATGGCCGGACTTGTTCCGGCCATCCACGCGGCGACGCCTGTACTACAGCTAAAGGGTGGCGTGCCTCTTTTACGGCATGGATACCCGCGACAAGCGCGGGCATGACGGTCATTAGGCGCGGATGAGTGCGCGGAACGTTTAGCAAGTCTCGTGTCGGGCAACCGCCCGCAAGCCGTCCACGATGCCCTCAAACGCCACCTCCCGCCCATACAGCGCCGAGGCCAGTTGGCTGACCCGTGGCGGCGCGCCGCTGGTGTAGAAGCGCACCGGCTGAGGCAGGGCAGGGCAGCGGTCCAAGCCTGTGTGGCTTGCCAGATAGGCGGCCAGACTGCGGGCGGACAGGGCCGGCTGCGATAGGATCTCGACGCCGGGCGGCAGCGCCTCGGCGAACATGTCGATGACCAAGGGGTAATGGGTGCAGCCAAGGATGACCGCCTGCGGCGGCTGGCCTCCCAGCTTGTCCATCAACTCGGCGACATAGCGATGCACGGTATCGGCAAGCACCGCGCGCGGGGCGCCGTCTTCGATGAGCGCCGCCAGATTGGGGCAGGCTTGCTGAACCACCGTGACTTCGGGGGCGCGCTTGTTGATCTCCCGCGGGAAGGCGTCGCTGGCGACGGTCTGGCGGGTGGCGAAGACGGCGATGGTGCGCGGCTCGCCGACGTGACCGGCGGGGGCGACATCGGCCATCCACGGCATGCCGGTGATCGCCTCGACCATCGGCACCAGCACCCCCAGCACGCGGCGGTCGGGGGCATGGGTGGGCAGCCAATCCTGTTGCAGTCGGCGCAGAGCGGCGGCGGCGGCGGTGTTGCAGGCCAGCACCACCAAGCGGCAATCCAGCGCGAACAATTGTTCGACGGCGGCGATGGTCAGGGCATAAATTTCGTCGGGGGTGCGGTTGCCATAGGGGGCATGGCCGTGGTCGCCCAGATAGACGAACTGCCTTTGGGGCAGCGCGTCGACCATCGCCTGAAGCACCGTCAGGCCGCCATGGCCAGAATCGAAAACACCGATCATCGTGGGCGCAGTCTAGTCGGCTGCCGTCCGTCTGCCAAGCCCCCAGCAGGGGGGCGGGTGAACGCGGCGACAGCCTCCCGTGTTGACTGATCAACGCCTGATCGGCAGAGGCCCGCCAAATTCTGCTACATCTAATGGTCGGGCGAAGTGTTACCCCTTTATTGCTGGGCAGTTTCGCCTTGACTTGGTATGCCCAAAAGGGTTGCAGTCACCCCTCAAACAGCGGTGCCGACCCAGCGAAAGGGACGGCGTCGGTAATTGGGTTGTTTCGCCAAGGAGCGCATGCATGTTGAGGACGACCGAGCCAACGGCGCCGGTGCAACGAGCCGCCGCCAATGACGTGGCGGCCATCAAGCAAAGCCTGACCGACCATCTTTTGTATTCGGTCGGCAAAGACCCTTTGCTGGCGACGTCGCGCGATTGGTTCCTCGCTGCCGCTTTTGCCGTCCGCGACCGCTTGATTGCGCGCTGGATGGAAACCATGCGCAGCTATTACGATAATGACGCCAAGCGCGTCTATTATCTGTCGATGGAGTTCCTCATCGGCCGCGC
>DATGZW010000201.1:0-2958 GCA_035297005.1 Patescibacteria group bacterium | reverse complement strand
GGCATTGACGTCGGTCTGGAAGCGGGCCAGTGCCTCGCTCGACAGCGGGGCAGCATCGCTGCCGTCAGCCTTGCGGGCGCCGTAATGGATGATCGTTACGGCGATCCCAGCCTTATCGAGGGCCTTGGACATATCGACGTGCATGCAAATCACGCCAACACTGCCGGTCCCCCCGGTACGCGGAACAATGATGCGGTCGCAGGCGCTGGCGAGAGCATAGGCGGCCGAATAGGCGCTTTCGCTGAGGATCGCCCAGACCGGCTTGCGGCCCCGTGCAGCATAGATCGTGTCAGCCAGATCGAAACATCCGGCAACCTCGCCGCCAGGGCTATCGATATCGAGCACGATGGCGTCGATTTCGGGATCGGCCAGGGCCTGGATGAAGTTGAGGCGTAGGCCGTCATAGCCGGTCATGCCGCTGTAAGGGCGCATGGTCCCTAGCTTCTGCACCAGCGTGCCGGTGACGGGGATGACGGCCACACCAGCCACAGCATCGTAAGCGCGTTCACGGTCGGCCTTCCCGCCCCGACGGGGGCTGCTGAATTCGTCGCCGCCCCCCTGATCCGAGTTCGAACCGCCATCGGCATGGAACATGCGGGCAATGCCGAAGCGGTCGGCTAGCGCGGCCATGACGACCTCGGCCTTGACCGGGGTGATCGCCAGCGGCACGTTGAACAGCCGTTGCGCCAGATGCGGATAGTCGATCATTTGGCAATCTCCGCATGCACATGGGCAAGATCGAGAACCACCACGGGGGACGCCTTGGCGCGGGCGAGCGCGTCAATGACCATCGCCCGGCTGGTGATGACGACCGGCTCGGTGTCGCCGACGACGACCAACCAAGCCCCAGCTGCCCAGGCGACCCCGGCCACCAACTGGCGCAGGGATTCGGCGGAGGAACTTTTGTCGATGCCGAGCGCCGTCAACTTGGACAGCGCGGCACCGACAACCTTGTCTTCGATAGCGGTGGTGCGGCGGGCTTGTTTCTGTGCGATGGTCATTTGGCTTTCGGGTCCTCTTCCGGCGTCGAGGCCGTGGTTGCATCCTGCATGCCTGCCCAGCTCGGAGGCGTCAGCCCTCGGGCGGCAAACCCGTCCATCTCAATCTTCCGTTGGTCGAGGATTTCTTCCCAATCGCGGCCGGAATTGTCGGCGCATTCCGCCTTGAGGGTGGACAGCCCGGCATCCATGCCCAGCACGGCTCCCTGCTTCTCTTTGACCGGATCGACCCAGCCTCGGCCGGGGCCAAGCCAGCCGCAGCGCGAATAGGCGGTCGCCGCCTCGATGAAGGCCGGGGCATTGCGCGGCAGCGGTAGTTCGCCCAGCGTCATCGCCTCATGCAGCCACGCGGCGTAGATCGGGGTGGTGAAGCCCATGGCGAACTCGTCGCGCCGGCGGGTCATGGTCTTCCAGCTTTCCAGCAGAGCCGCGCGGGCGCTGGAGTAATTGGTTTGCGACCAGTCCTGTGTGATCTGCTCCGCCGACACGCCGAGGGCGGCGGCGACGGTGCGCAACATCTCGTGGGCGAATTCACCGAAGCCGGTGTGCGGGTGGGTGGCAGCCACCGAATTGATGGTTTCGCCCGGTGCCATGGTGGGCACGCGGACACCATTGAGCATGGCAGGATGCTCTTTGGCCCAATCGAGGCGCAGGCTCTGGTAAAGACCGATCTCGTCGTCATCTCCGGCCAAGGCGTCTTGAACCGCCGCCGGGTCGTAAGGACTGGTGACGTAGGTCCCGAAGATCGAGGCGACCGTGGCAGCCTGCAACTCGACGCCGTAATACCGCGCCAGCATCTTGAGCCGGGCCAGGACCGGGGTGAACACGCCGACGCCGCGATGCTGGCCGCCGCGATCGCGCTCATAGTCGTGGATCACGCGCCGCCAGCCGTCGCCGTCTTCGCGCTCGACCCGCTCCCACTCCATGCTTTCCATGGAGTTGTACCAGTCATTTTGCTCGGCCTTGCGGATGTGGTAGGCGAGAGGAACGCCATCGTCATCAATCTCGACGCCACCGCGCAGATACTTGGTGTCCATGATTTGCTGCGGATTCGACAGCCGGTCAGGATCGACGACCAGGAATGACGTCGCATAGCGCGCGCCGCCGCGACCGACCCGTTCGGGCATCCAATAGGCGACGGCCAGGGCATCGCCATCGACCAACTTGTGCCGCAGGGCCAAGCGGAATTGCTGGCTGATCGTCAACTGGCGCGACACGTCGTTGTAGCGGTTCAGGTCATCGGCATAGCCGCGCCACAGCGCCTCGGCAGCACGGCGGAACTCGTCGGCCCACACCGCATCGAAGCCTCGCGCATGCATGGCCAGTGCCCGATAATCTGGGTTGGCCGACAGCCGGAACGAGGCGCCCACGGTGTTGTCGAGGATGCGGGTGATGCCGCCGGCCGCCCATCCGTCGTTGCGGGCCAGATCGCGTGATCGCGCCACCATGCGGTCACGGAACTGGTTGATCTCGGCATCCGGCGACCGAATCCACGGCAGCCAATCGCCCATTTCCTGGGTGGACCAGTTGGCCGCGTCATAGGGGAAGACGCTCGGCGCCGGACCGTCAACGGAGCCCCGCGCACGCCGGTTGGCGGGCATAGCCGGGGCAAGCGGGGTCGGCACCATCGGCAACCCGGTGGCGTCAAGGAACCGCGAAGGCGTGGCCATCAGAACCGCACGTTCATCGCGCGACGGCGCCCGTGGCGATGGCCGCTCAACAGGTCGATTTGCGACTGCACCGCGAGAATGGCCTGCACCAGCGCCGGCAGGGAGGCGCGGGTATAGGTGACCGATTTCGACCCATCGCCCTGGGTGTAGCTGTAGGACTCGCCCTTGGCGCCGGTGGACAGGTCGAGATAGGCCTGCTGCATGGTCGCAAGCTGGGCTTCCAGCACGCCCACCGACATGCCGGCGAGAATGGTGCGGTTGGCGTTGACCATGAAGAAGGGTTCCATCTA
>DATGZW010000200.1:0-2146 GCA_035297005.1 Patescibacteria group bacterium | reverse complement strand
ACGCCGATCTGGTCGCCATCGGGGTCTTCGCCCTGTTCCTGTTTGGGGCGATGCTCTACAGCGTGATCCAGTCGATCCACAAGGACCGTCCGATCACCCGCGTCCGCGACCGCGTGCTGGCGCTCAACCCCGATTATCATATCGTCAGCAGTTCCGTCGCCGACGACGCGATGCCCTCGGCGGTGATCGAGCGCATGGACGAAGGCTCGTGGCTCAAGCGCCTGCACCGCCAAGTGATGGCCCGCCTGCCTGCCCAGCCGAACGGTTCGAAGAAGCTGCTGGTGATTCTGGCGATGGCGGCGGCGATGGCGGCTCTGGTGGCCTTTTTCATCGCCCACAACGTGCTGGGGCTGATGGTGGTGTTGCAGATGGCGCTGCCGCCGGCGGCGGCGGTGGGCACGCTGCTGCTGATCGTCCCGATGCTTGAAGAACGCCGCATCCAGAAGTTCAGCGACGAATTCCCCAACGCCGTCGATTATGTGATCCGTTCGGTGCGCGCCGGCATCCCCGTCAGCGAGGCCATCCGCATGGCCGGCGCCGAGGTTCCCGAACCGGTCGGCTCGGAGTTGAAGCGCATTGGCGATGCGCTGTCGGTCGGCATGGAGCTGAAGGAATCGCTGGAATCGGCAGCGGCGCGCATCGCCATTCCCGATTTTACCTTCTTCACCGTCTGCCTGATCATGCAGCGCGAGACCGGCGGCCAGTTGACGGCGACGCTGGAGAACCTGTCGAGCATCGTCCGTCAACGCCGCGAAATCCGCCTGAAAACCCACGCGATGACCGCCGAGGGCCGCATGTCCGCCAAGGTATTGGGCTCGCTGCCGTTCTTCACCGCGGCGGCGCTGTATTTGCTCAACCCCGGCTATATCGGGCTGTTGTTCACCAATCCTCTCGGCAACCAGATCCTGGTGATCGCCTGCGCCTTGCTGCTGGCTGGCGTGGTGTTCATCAACCGTTTGACTCAGTTGAGCTGGTAAATCATGACCGCGCTGCCATCCCTGACCGACATCCTGTTGCCGCTGCTGCTGTGTGGACTGGCCCTGGTGCTGTTCGCCATGTCGCGCGACACCAACGAAAAGCGGGTGACCGAGCGTTTGATGCGCATCCGCCGCGACTATGCCGCCCCGACCGGCTATGGCGTCCTGGCGGAAGCCCAGGCTGACGCCGATGGCGAGGCGTCGTCGCTCAATCTGCCGCAAAAACTGTTCAAAATGGTGATGGCGGTGCTGAACCGCTTGCCGCTGGCATCGCAGAAGGACCGCCAGCAGATGGTGCGGGCGCTGGGCTGCGCCGGCTTCGGCGACGCCCGCCATGTGCAGTTATTCTTCACCCTGAAGCTTATCAGCGCCGCCCTGTTCGCCGTCATCGCCATGATCTTTCCGCCGCCGCTGCCGATTCTCAGTGGCGGGCCGCTGGGTGTCCTCAACGCCGCCTTGATGGGGGCGGTGCTGGGAATGATGCTGCCCAACATGGTGATTTCGCAGATGGCCAAGCGCCGTCAGGCCCGGATCGGCGCGGCCTTGCCCGACGCGCTCGATCTGATGACCATCTGCACCAATGCCGGCTACAGCCTGGATATGTCGGTCGACCGCGTCGCCCGCGAGATGGCCGTGGTGGCCCCCGACATGGCCCGCGAGTTCGAAATCACCGCCGGCGAATTGCGCTTCCTGCCCGACCGCCAGACGGCGTTGCGCAACATGGCCGACCGCAACGACCTAGCGTCGATGCGCAGTCTGGTGGTGACGCTGATTCAGACACAGAAGTTCGGCACGCCGCTAACTATCGCGCTGAAAACGCTGTCAGAATCCGAACGCAAGACCCGCATCATGAAAGTCGAGGAACGCGCCGCCAAATTGCCGGCGCTGATTACCCTGCCGCTCATGCTGTTCATTCTACCCACCGTCTTTCTGATTGTCGGCGGACCCGCCGCCATTCAGGTGTTGGCCATCATCAAGGACTAGGCTCATGCGCTTTCCCTCCCCCCGCGGTCTCGTCCTTCCCCTCTTGCTCGGAACAGCCTTGCTGCTGTCGGGATGCGCCTCGCTTGGTGCGGGGGGCGACACCCAAAGCGCCTCCCAGGCCAAGGACAAGGCGCCGCCCGGCGATCTGGAGAGCGCCTTGCGTCTGGCCGACGCCTCGTTGCAGG
>DATGZW010000199.1:0-15954 GCA_035297005.1 Patescibacteria group bacterium | reverse complement strand
AAAACCGACGGAGAACAGGCGGTGGAGTTGTCGGCGCGCGACATGGTGGCCAAATACCCGCGCCGCCGCTATCCGGCGGTGGTGCTGGGGCCGCCCAATGGGGCCTTGGTGCATCTGTGCGCGGCGCTGGGCATTCCCTGGCTGCCCCATATCGACAGGCCGCGGCTGGGCTTGGCTTATAAACTGTTCCTGACCCGCTGCCTGCCGGCGGGCGCGGCTATTTTGGTGGTCGATTGCGTCGGTTGCCGTCGTCCGCTGGGCGAGCATCCGGTGTTCCAGCATGCCTCTAGCGACTGGAGCCTGGAGGCCGAACTGGTCGAGGATCTGCGCGCCATAGCCCGCAGCCAGGATCTGGCGCTGGTGCGGCTGGGGTTCTCGGAGCCCGAGGATCTGTCACCATTGGTCGCCGATCTTTACGCTTGGTGGTACCGCCGCCGCAGTATTATCGCCCGGCGGTTGCTGGTGACTTCTTATGTCGTCGCCGATCCGCAATGGACCTTCCGCGTAGGCGCCGTGCCGTTCTGGACCGACGCCATCGGCGAGTCCTCGGCGGTGGGGCTGGAACGCTATCTGGATGCCCGCCCGCCTTTCGATTACATCAATTTCGCCCTGTTCCAAACCGCCCGCCAGGATGTGGCGCCGGCTGCACTGGCCGCACCGCTCGTGCCGGTGGTGGCGTCGCCGTTGTGGCTGGCGTTGCTGGCGCGGGCACGGCGGCGAGGCGAATCCTTGCTCGATGCTGGCGAGGCCGCCATTCATCCGGTCGAGCCGTCGCGCATCGCCCGCTTCGAGGCGGCAATCAAGCGCATTCCCGCCCGCTATCCGGTGCCGGCACCCTTGCCGCTAGAAGAATTTGGCGGGTTTTTACGCTATGCGGGCCGCTATCGGGTGGCGGTGCAGCCGGTCGATGGCCGGGTGCGGTGGTACGGCTAAGAGAAAACGGAGGGAGTACCTAAGATCGCTTAGCGCCCCCTGGTCATTTGTGCTACATCGCTGGGCTTCCGTATGGTGTTGGAGCCCATCTGATGTCCGACCAGCCTTCTTCCGGTCCCGCCCCTCAAGGGGTCGAGGAGTGGAATCGCCTGCTGCGCCCCTATACCTCCCCTGTCGCAGCCAAGAGCCTGTTGCAGTTGGCGGTCACGCTCGGTCTGTTCTTCGCCTGCTTCGCCGCCATGCTGGTGGTCGAAAGCGCCTATGGCTATTGGGCCGGACTGGCCTTGGCGCTGCCGGCGGGGCTGTTCCTGGTCCGCATCTTCATCATTCAGCATGATTGCGGCCATTATGCTTTCTTCCGCCAGCGCTGGGCCAATGATTGGGTCGGCCGGGTGCTGGGCGTGTTGACGCTGACTCCCTATCACTGGTGGAAGCGCGACCACGATTATCACCATGCCTCGGCTGGCGATCTGTCGCGGCGCGGCTATGGCGACATCGACACCATGACCGTGCGCGAATACCTGGCCCTGTCGGCTTGGCGCCGTGGCCTGTATCGCCTGTACCGCCATCCGCTGGTGCTGTTCGGCGTGGGGCCGCTGTTCCAGTTCGTTATCCGCCATCGTCTGCCGATCAACCTGCGCAAGGGCGATCGCAAGTCGTTCCTCAGCATCTTGGCGACCGATGTCGGCATCGTTGCCGTGGTGGTCATTGGCGACGGCCTGCTGGGCGGCTTCGGGCGTTTTTCAGCGCTGTGGCTGCCGGTGGTGCTGGTGGCGGCGACCGCTGGCATGTGGATGTTCTTCGTCCAGCATCAGTTCGAGGAAACCTATTGGTCGGACCACGATCATTGGTCCTTCGTCACCGCCGCGCTCAAGGGCTGCTCTTACTACAAGCTGCCCGCGCCGCTGGAATGGCTGACCGGTTGGATTGGCTATCACCACATCCACCACCTAGCCTCGCGCATTCCCAATTACAGCTTGAAGACCTGCTTCCGTGAGATTGCGGTGCTGCGCACCGCGCGTGTGATTACCCTGCGCGAAAGCCTGAGTTGCTCGCGTCTGGCGCTGTGGAGCGAAGAACAGCAGCGTCTGCTGTCGTTCCGCGACGCTTCGGTCCTGGCGTAAACGACAGTCCCCTTCTCCCGAAATCGGGAGAGGGGGACTTTGCCGCCGCCCGGCTTCAGGCCGGCGGCGTTCCCAGCCGTAGCGTCACCGATTGCCCGTCCGGCTCGGCGGCACGGGCGAGCAGGGTGTTGACGGCGGTCATGGCCGTCTCGATGGCCCAGCGCACCTGAGCCTCGCCCGCCGCATTGGCGCTGGCCACCACTTCTGGAAGAATTTGTTTCTGCAAGAACGCCGCCACTCCGGCGAAGGCGCGCGCAGTCAGTTCCAGCGCCTCGGCGGTGACACTGACGCTGCCGGCGGTCTCAATCTCGTCGGCGGCCTGGGTCAGGCTGTCCATCATCGCGGTGATGCGGGCGTCACCGGCTTCGGTCTTGCGGGCGACGAAGCGCAGCATGGCGGCGTAGAACGCATAGTCGGACACGGCGCGGCTCCTCACACGTCCAGATCGCGGGCGAATTTGGCCCGTTCCTGAATGAACTGGAAACGCAGTTCGGGCCGCTTGCCCATCAGGCTGTCGACCAGCCGCGCGGTTTCCTTGGCTTCCTCGCGGTCTTCCTCGGTATGGCCGGTGTTGACGGCGACGCGCAGCAAGACCCGCGTCTTGGGGTCCATGGTGGTTTCCTTCAACTGGTGCGGCGGCATTTCGCCCAGGCCTTTGAAACGGCTGATTTCCACCTTTTTGCCGGCATAGGTGGTGGCCATCAGCAGGTCTTTATGGGCATCGTCGCGGCAATAGACCGAGGTTTGGCCGTGATTGATGCGGAACAGCGGCGGGCAGGCCAGGAACAGGTGGCCGTTTTCGATCAACCCCGGCATTTCCTGATAGAAGAAGGTCATCAGCAGCGAGGCGATATGCGCGCCATCGACATCGGCGTCGGTCATGATGATGACGCGCTCGTAGCGCAGCTTTTCATCGTCGTAATTGTCGCGGATGCCGCAGCCCAGCGCCTCGATCAGGTCGCGGATTTCCTGGTTTGCGCGCATCTTGTCGACGGTGGCCGAGGCGACGTTGAGGATTTTTCCGCGCAACGGCAGCACCGCTTGGTTGTCGCGTGAGCGGCCCTGTTTGGCCGAGCCGCCGGCCGAGTCACCCTCGACCAGGAACAGTTCCGCGCCTTGGGCGGTGCTGCGGGTGCAATCGGTCAGCTTGCCGGGCAGGCGGAGCCGTTTGGTGGCGGATTTGCGGCTGAGATCCTTCGCCTGCTTCTTGCGGGCGCGGTCCTCGGCGCGTTCGACGATGCGCTCCAACAAGGCCTTGGCGGCGGCGGGGTCGCCCGACAGCCAATGGTCGAAGTGATCCTTGATGGCATTTTCCACCAGACGGGTGGCTTCCGGGCTGGCCAGCTTTTCCTTGGTCTGGCCCTGGAACTGCGGCTCACGGATGAACATCGACAGCAGCACGCAGGCGCCGCCCATGACGTCGTCGGAGGTCATCGCGGCGGCCCGGCGGTTGCCGACCATCTCGCCATATTGGCGCAGGCCACGGGTCAGGGCGTTGCGTAGGCCCAACTCGTGGCTGCCGCCCTCGGGCGTCGGGATGGTGTTGCAATAGGAATTGCCGAAGCCTTCCTCGTCCTCGGGCCAGGCGATGGCCCATTCCGCCTGCCCCATGTCGTCGGGGAAATTGGCGGTGCCGGCGAAGGGATGGCCGCCCAGCAGCGCGCGCTCTTCCAGCATGGAATCGAGAAAGTCGCGCAGGCCGTTGGGGAAACGCAAGGTTTCCTTTTCCGGGGTGACGTCGCCGTCCTTCAACAGCGAAGGCTCGCAGGACCAGCGGATTTCGACGCCGCGATAGAGATAGGCCTTGGAACGGGCGATGCGGTACAGCGGGCCGGGGCGCAACTGGGCGCGGGGCCCGAAAATGTCGGCATCGGGGTGGAACAGGACCACCGTGCCACGCCGGTTCTGCACCGGGCCGACCAGGGTCAGCGGCCCCAGCGGCGTGCCGCGTGAGAAGCTTTGCGTCCATAACTGGCGGTCGCGGGCGACTTCGACGGTCAGGCGGTCCGACAGCGCGTTGACCACGGAAATACCGACGCCATGCAGACCACCCGACACCTTATAAGCGTCGCCGCCGAACTTGCCGCCGGAATGCAGGGTGGTGAGAATCACCTCCAGCGCCGATTTATCGGGGAATTTCGGATGCGGGTCGACGGGGATGCCGCGCCCGTTGTCGCGCACCACGGCGGTGCCGTCGGCGCGCAGTTCCAGCTCGATCCAGCTGGCATGCCCGGCCACCGCTTCGTCCATGGCGTTATCCAGGACTTCGGCGACCAGATGGTGCAGGGCCTTGTCGTCGGTGCCGCCGATATACATGCCGGGGCGGCGACGTACCGGCTCAAGCCCTTCCAGAACCTCGATATCCTTGGCGGAATATTCGGTGCTCTTGGGGGCAAGCTGTTGGAATAGGTCTGACATGGCGGCATTATAGGGGCCGCCCGATGGGGCGGCAAGCGCATCCGGTGGAGACGTCGGATGATTACCACTAGATGTAGAACGTGGAAAAGGTGTTCGTCGATGAGGGATGTGGAACCCGATGGCCTGTTGACCATCCGCACCGTCGCCATGCCCAGCGATCTGAATTACGAGGGCGATGTGTTCGGCGGTTGGCTGTTGTCGCAGATGGACATGGCCGGTGGCATCGCCGCGCGCTGCCGGGCGCAGGGGCGGGTGGCCACCGTCGCCATCGAGGCCATGCAGTTCCATACGCCGATCAAGATGGGCGACGAGCTGTCGTGCTATTGCGTCGAAACCAAGGTCGGCCGCACCTCGATGACCTTCCGTGTCGAGGCCTGGGTGCGCCGGCGCGAGGGTGGGGCGCAGGAAAAGGCCACCCAGGGAACCTTCACCTTCGTCGCCATCGGTCCCGACCGCCAGCCGCGCGTGGTGCCTCCGCCCGCCGCTTAGCCGTCATTCGCCCCGACCGGATACGGCGCACGGGTCTTTATATTGACGTGGGCGTCGCGTCCCGGCATCCTCCGGCCCTTAATGGCGCAGCCGGAGCAATCGGCGCGCCGTTCGGAGAACAAGTTGAACAGGCCGATCGGTACATCCTCCCGCCGCCCGCCCGCCGAGAGACCGGTTCCGGGCGAGGCGGGCATCGCCAAGCCGCGCGTCGAGCGTGGTTGGGGCCCCGTTTTCCGTGATCTTTCGCTGCTGGTGCTGCTGACGGCGGCGATGGTCGCCGTGCTCACCTTCGGCGATTACGGCATCACCAACGACGAAGAAGTGCAGAACGTCTACGGCATCAAGCTGTTGGCGTTCTATACGTCGTTGTTTAGCGACCAGTCGGCCTTCACCTATCTGGATCTGTTCCGCTATGGCGGGCTGTTCGACCTGATTGCCGCGCTGCTCAACCTGATTTCTCCGTTCGGAGAATACGAAACCCGGCATCTGCTGGGCGGTTTGGTTGGCGTGCTGGGCGTGGCTGGCGCTTGGCGCTTGGGGCGTCATCTGGGCGGCGAGCGGGTCGGTTTCCTGGCACTGCTGCTGCTGTTGCTGACTCCCGCCTATTACGGCCACAGTTTCAACAATCCCAAGGACGCGCCGTTCGCCGCCGCCATGGTGTGGGCGCTGTTCTATATGTGCCGAACCATCTCGCTGCTGCCATTCCCGCCGCGACGGCTGCTGGTCAAGCTGGGGCTGACTGTCGGTCTGGCCCTGGGCATCCGCGTCGCCGCCGTGCTGGTCGGCCCCTATCTTCTGCTGGGCATAGGGCTGTTTCTGCTGGGCGAATGGCGGCGCGACAAGGATTGGGCCGAGGTGCGCGGGCATCTGAAGGCCTCGGTCGGGCGTCTGCTGCCGGCGGCGTTGCTCGCCTATGTGGTGATGGGGATTTTCTGGCCGTGGGGGGTGATGAGCCCCGGCAACCCGTTCCAGGCGCTGCGCGATTTCTCCAAGCTGCCGATCAACGTCGATACGCTGGTCGCAGGCATCTGGGTCAAGGCGACCCATGTGCCGCGCGATTATCTGCCCGATTATCTGGTGGTGAACCTGCCCGAGGTGGTGCTGTTCGGCCTGCTGGCGGCGGCTGGATTCGCCATCGCATGGGGTATCCGCCGCCTGCGTCAGGGGCCAAGCTTCCCCTCGGCCAACGAACCGGGCGATTTGCGCCGCATCCAGTTAGTGCTGGTGACGGTGGCGGCGTTCTTCCCCATCATGTTCTTCATCTTCTTCACGCCGACCGCCTATAACGGGTTGCGCCACTTCCTGTTTGTGGTGCCGCCGCTGGCGGTGCTGGCGGCCATCGGCATCGACGGCTTGTGGACCTATTTGCAGCATGCCAACCACCGCTTGGGCCGAGGCTTCGCCGCGCTGCTAACGCTGGTGCTGGCATCGCAGGTGTGGATCATGGCGCAGCTGCATCCCGACGAATACGTCTATTACAACATGCTGACCGGCGGCGTAAAAGGCGCCGAGGGCGCATATGAGCTGGATTATTGGGGTAATTCGCTGCTGGAGGCGACCAAGGATCTGGCCGAATACATCGCCATGGAGAACGGCGACAAGCCGATCACCCGCAAATACAAGGTGGCGGTGTGCGGGCACCGGCTATCGGCGGCATATTTCTTCCCGGAATACATGGAATTCACTAAGAAGCTCGACGAGGCCGACTTCCTGGTGTCGTTCACCCAGGCCAATTGCCATCGTTATTTCGAGGGACGCCAGATTATTTCGGTTGATCGCTTCGGCGTGGCGCTGTCGGTGGTCAAGGATCGCCGTTACCTGAAGGACCGCACCCGGTAAAAATCTGATGCCGCGCCGCCCCCCGGTGGATATAGTCCCGTCCATGCGCATTTTCTCTCTCGTTCTCGCCGTCGTCGTCTCCTGCCTGGGAGCCGCCGCGCTTTGGTTCTGGTTCGACCGCCCCGTGCCGGTCGAACCGTCATGGTCGCAGCCGTTGCGCAGCGTCTCGTTCGCGCCGTTCCGGCGGGGCCAAAGTCCGCTGACCAAGGTCTATCCGACCCCGCAGCAGGTCGAGGAGGATTTACAGTCGTTGGTCGGCAAGACGCGCGGCATCCGCACCTATACCTCGCGCGAGGGCATGGAAGTGGTGCCCGATCTGGCGGCGAAATACGGTCTCAAGGTGATCCAAGGCGCTTGGCTGGGCTCGGAAGTCGAGGCCAAGGGCAAGGCCATCAACGAGGCCGAGATCACCGCGTTGATCAAGGCCGCCAACGATCATCCCAACGAGATCGAGCGGGTTCTGGTCGGCAACGAGGTGCTGCTGCGCGGCGACCTTAAGCCCGCCGAGTTGATCGCCTATATCCGCCGGGTCAAGGCGGCGGTCAAGCAGCCGGTATCCTATGCCGACGTCTGGGCGTTCTACCTGAAATACCCGGAAGTGGCGCGTGAGGTGGATTACATCACCATCCACATCCTGCCGTTTTGGGAGGACGAGCCGGTCGATATCGACCATGTCGAGCCGCATATCGTCAAGATCGTCGAACGCATCCGCACAGCCTTCCCCGGCAAGCCGATCCTCATCGGCGAGGCGGGGTGGCCGTCGATTGGCCGCGACCGTGGTCCCGCCGTGGTCAACACGGTGAACTCGGCCCGTTTCGTCCGCCAGATGGCGGCGACCGCCGAGAAATACGATTTCGACTATAACGTCGTCGAAGCCTTCGACCAGCCGTGGAAATCGGCGCTGGAAAACACCGTGGGCGCCGCCTGGGGCATGCTGGACATCGACCGCAAACCCAAGTTCGGCATGTCCGGGCCGGTGACCGAGGTCGCTGACTGGCCCTTGCGCGCTGGTCTCGCCATTGGCTTCGGCGCTCTGGTGACGGTGATCTTTGGCCGCCGCATTCCTGGTCTGGGCGGGCGTCTGCTGTTCGCCGTGATGGTGCAACTGCTGTCGTGGCTGGCGGTGACCACCTGCTTCCACGCCAATGCCGTCAGCTTCCGCTGGTGGCAGGATATCTGGACGGTGTTCCGCGGCGGTTTCGCCGTGGTCTTCGCCATCGCCATCGTCGAACGGGCATCGCTGTTCCTGTCGCAGCCGCGTCTGGCCCTGACCGGCACCGAGGCGGCCGTGGCTTCCTTTGGCCGCACCCTGACCGGCACCCGTGAGCGTTGGAACGGCGAGGCGATGACGCTGGGGTACGGCGTCTATGCCTTCGTCTGGACCATGCTGCTGGCCTTCGATGGGCGTTATCGCGACATCCCCGAAATCGATTTCAGCGTCCCTGCCATCGGGCTGACTTTGCTGATATTGATTCGCGTGGGCGTGGCCCGCCGTCAGGGCGGCGCGCTGGGGCCGGCTTTGGCGCTGGAGGGATTGTTCTCGCAGGGCGCTGCCTCGCTGTCGGGGCGCTGGCATCAAAGGCTGGTGACGGGATTGGCGCGTGGGCTGGTGTTCGCGTCGGCGGCGGCCATCGTCAGCGAAGGGCTGTCGGTGATTGGCGAGGACTTTGTCAAGGATCACCCGACCTTTGGCGAACAACTGCCGATGGTGCTGAACGCCATGATCGATAATCGCGAAATGATCGTCTGGGCGGTCATGTTGCTGGCCATGGCGCTGCCCTATCTGGGCAGCCTGCGCCTGCAACGGCGCGGCGTGCCCAAGCTGGTGACGGCGGTCAAGGCGGCGGAGTAGGGCTGGCGCCCGTTCGCCTCACCCCGCCACTTGCAGCCGCAGCCCTGTCACCCGTTTCATCGATTCGCCGCAACCTTGCATGAAGGCCCGCACGGTGGCGTCGATCAACCCGTCGATATCGTCGGACATCGGCAGTTTGTAGATCCATTTGCGCACGGCGATATGGAAGATCGAACCGTGCATGGCCCAGGCCAAGCCGATCTCGATGTCGTCGAGCGGCAGGTCGATGGGCGAGGGTACGCCGGCTTCGGCGCGGATCTCGGCGCAGAGCGGCTCCAGGATGTTCTGGTGCACCAACTCAAGATAACGATTGTTGATTTTGTCGCCCTTTAGCCCGGCGAACATGAAGATGCGCACCCATTCCGGCTTGAAGATGGCGGCGCAATAGGCTTGGTAGAAGTCGATCAGGCGGTCGGTCAAAGGACGCTGGCGATCGCGCAGAAGGGCTTCCCATTCGGGGCGCCAGCGTTTCAGATAAACCTCGTCGAAAACGCGGTCTATCAGCGTTTCCTTGTCGGGGAAATAGCGGTACAGCAAGGGCTGCGTCACCCCAAGGCGTTCCGCCAAGGCTCGCGTCTGACCCTCGAATCCTGCTTCGGCAAAGAAGCGCACGGCCTCTTCCAGAATGAGCTTTTCGCGCTCTTCACGCGGCAATCGCTTACGGTGGCCGTCACGAACATCCACGTTCTGGCTCTCCAACCTGACTCAATGGTCAGGATGTAAACAACTCGCACCCTCATTTGTCAAAGCTTTCGTGCGATGGGGCGGTTTCTTGACTGGGGGTAAGGCGCTTTTCCCCTGATAATCACAACAATGCCGGAGTTTCGGAGGATCCCATGCTCATTCAAATCGACACCCCCGCTTCGGCGGGTCACGGCCCGGCGGTGTTTTCCGCCGGCTTCCGCCCGTTTTTCCTGCTGGCCGGGTTGCAGGCGGCGCTGATGGTGCCGGTCTGGCTGGTCCAGTATCTCGCCGGCGCGACTCTCAACCTGACCTATGCGCCATTCCTGTGGCACGGCCACGAAATGGTCTTCGGCTTCGCCACCGCGGCGATTGGCGGCTTCCTGCTGACGGCGGTGCCCAACTGGACCGGCGCGGCGCCTGTCAAAGGCCGTCCGCTGATGGGTTTGGCGGGGCTGTGGCTGGCGGCAAGGGTGGCATTCGCTTTGGGCAGCGTGGTGCCGCCGGTGGTGGCTGGAGCACTTGATCTGGCGTTCCTGCCGATGCTCGGCTTCCTGCTGGCCAAGCCGTTGATCGGCGCCGGCAAGCTGCGCAACATCGCCTTCCTGCCGATCCTGGGCCTGCTGACTTTGGCTGACGGGCTGGTGGTGGCGGAAATGACCGGGCTGGCTGGCAGCGGGCGGGTGGGGCTGTATATGGGGTTGTTCATCGTGCTGCTGATGATCTCGATCATCGGCGGGCGCATCATTCCCGGCTTCACTTCCGGCGGCTTGCGCCCGCGCGGCATCGTCATCCAAGTCAAAAGCCGCCCCTGGCTGGATAAGGCCGCCATCGGCGCGCTGGTGGCGACGGCCGCGGCGGTGCTGGCAATGCCCGGCAGCCTGATTGCCGGGGCGCTGGCGATCCTCGCCGCCGTGCTGCATGCCGTGCGCCTGTCCGGCTGGTATGGCTGGAAAACCGGCGGCGTGCCGCTGCTGTGGGTGCTGCATCTGGGCTATGCGTGGCTGCCGCTGGGGCTGCTGCTACTGGGTCTGTCGAGCTTTGTACCGGCGATCACGCCGCAGGTGGCGCTGCATGGGCTGACGGTCGGCTGTGCTGGTATGATGGTGCTGGGGGTGATGACCCGCGCCGCGCTGGGCCATAGCGGCCGCCGCCTGGAACCGGCGCGGTTGACCGTGGCGGCTTATGCTCTGGTGGCGGCGTCGGCCTTCGTACGGGTGTTCGGCGTGATGATCGATCCGACCATCGGCTTGTGGCTGTCGGGGCTTTTGTGGAGCACCGG
Source organism: Patescibacteria group bacterium (assembly GCA_035297005.1). Taxonomy (GTDB): domain Bacteria; phylum Pseudomonadota; class Alphaproteobacteria; order Rhodospirillales; family Magnetospirillaceae; genus DATGZW01. The sequence continues at coordinate 5,336 of DATGZW010000199.1, read as the reverse complement.
TTTCACCTTTTACCTTATCGTCTACGCGCCGGTCTGTCTGACCCCGCGCCAGGGCGGCTGAAGCGGCGGCTATACCACCTCGTGTCCGATCAACGTCCCCGCTTTGAGGAATTCAGCGAAGTCCTCGGCGGGGACTGGACGCGAGAAGTAGAAGCCCTGGATCTCGTCGCAGTGCAAATCGCGCAGCATGTTCAGTTGCTGGGTGGTTTCGACGCCCTCGGCGATCACCGACATCTTCAGCGAATGAGCCATGGCGATGATGGCGCCGACGATTTCCTCGCCGGCCTGGTTGGTGCCCAAATCCTGGACGAAGGAGCGGTCGATCTTCAGCCGATCGAGCGGGAACTTCTTCAGATAGCTCAGCGAGGAATAGCCGGTGCCGAAATCGTCGATGGCGATGGATAGCCCGGTGTTGTGCAGTTTGATCAGCGTCTGCACGGCAGAATCGGCGTTGCGCATGACGGCGCTTTCGGTCAACTCCAACTCGATCAACTCGGCGGGAACCTCCGCATCCTCCAGGATGCGGGCGATGCTGTCGACCAGATCGGGCTGGCGGAACTGGTGCGCCGACAAGTTGACGGCGATCTTGACCGGGGCCAGCCCCTGCGCCCGCCACGTCTTGACCTGATTGCAGGCGTCGCGCAGCACTTGCGCGCCGACCGGCAGGATCAGGCCGGTGTCCTCGGCAATAGGGATGAAGCGGGCAGGCGGCACCATGCCGTATTCGGGATGACGCCAGCGCACCAGCGCCTCGGCCCCGACCAGCTTGCCCGAACCGGCCTCGACCTTGGGCTGATAATACAACACCAACTCGCCGCGCCCGATGCCCTTGCGAAGATCGGTCTCCAGGCGCAGCCGCTCCATCGAGTTGGCGTTCATCTCCGGCGTGTAGAAGTGGTAGATGTTCTCCGACCGCTCCTTGCTGCGGTTCATCGCCGTTTCGGCCTTCTGGATCAAATCGTCGATCTCGGTGCCGTCGAGCGGGAACAGGGCGATGCCAAGGCTGGTGGTGACGAACAATTCGTGGCCAGAGACTAGGAACGCTTGCCCGAAGCAGTCGAGCACGCGGTTGATCACCGGGTTGGCATCGTGGCCATGCACCAGTTCGGTCAGCACGCAGCAGAAGGTGTCGCCGCGCAGGCGGCTGACGGTGTCCTCGGCGCGCACGCTGTTGGACAGCCGTTGCGCCACCTCGCGCAGCAGGGCGTCGCCGACTTGATGGCCCAGCGTTTCGTTGACGGTCTTGAAGCGGTCCAGGCTGACCAGCACCAGCGCCACCTTGCGGTCGGTGCGCCGCGCCCGCTCCAGCGCTTGCCCGATACGGTCCTGGAACAGATAGCGGTTGGGCAGGCGGGTGACCGGATCATAATAGGTCAGGTGGCGGATGGTTTCCTCGGCCCGCTTATGCTTCGAGATGTCGCTGAACACCCCGACATAACGGTCGAGTTGGCCTTGTTCGTCGGATATCGCCTTGATGGTCAGCCATTCGGGGAAGGCCTCGCCATCCTTGCGGCGGTTCCAGATTTCGCCGGACCATTCGCCGCGCGCCGCCAGTTCCGCCCACATGGCGGTGTAGAAGGCAGCGCTCTGCAATCCGGATTTCAGCAGATTGGAGTTCTTGCCGATGACCTCGTCGCGGCTATAACCCGAGATGCGGATGAAGCCGGCATTGACCCACAGGATGGAGCCGGCCGGATTGGTCAGCATGATGCCTTCCGAGGTCGATTCCAACACTTTCTCGGCCATGGTCAGGCGCGAATGCAGGGCCTTGCGCTCGGACAGGTCGCGGATCACGGCGGTGAACAGGCGCTGCCCGCCGGCCCGGCTTTCTCCCAACGAGACCCTCAACGGCAGGCTGGTGCCGTCGCGGCGCAGGCCTTGGGCGTCGCGGATGCTGTGCTTGCTGCGTTCGCCGCTGGCCAGAAAGTGTTCCAGCGCCGCCAGATGTTCGACGGCGTCGTCCTTGGGCATCAATAGGGCGACATTGCGGCCGATCACTTCGCGCGCGGCATAGCCGAACAGGTCTTCGGCGGCGCGGTTGAAGCTTTGCAGGACGCCCTTGCCGTCGGTGGAGACGATGGCGTCCTCGACGGTGTCCATCAGGCCGCTCAGCAGGCGTTCGGTGTCGTCCAAGGTAGCGTTGGCGGAGCGCAGCGGGGTGACGTCGCGTGCTTCGACGATGGTGGCGTTGCGTCCCTCATGCAGCGCCGGAGCGCTGGCGATCTCGACATCCAGCAAGTCGCCGTCGAGCCGCCGCAAGCGGTCGCCGCCCGCCGCGCTGTCCAGGATATCGGCCCAAGGGTGGCCGATCACCGCGCCGGGGCTTTTGGCCCCCATCAGATGCAGTCCGGGGCCGTTCATCCAACTGACCCGCCCATCGACGATCATAGCGATCAGATGTGGTGCCAACTCGACCATCTGGCGCAGGGCGTGTTCACGCTCGGCCAAATCGCGCTGCGTCGATTGCTCGGCGGCGATGTCGTGCAGGATGATGACCAGCCCGCTGGCCTGACCGTTGACGCCCCACATCGCCGAAGCGCGGCCTTCGCAGGGGATCGAGGTGCCGTCGGCGGTGCGCAACCGGGTTTCGAAATGCGCCTTGCCCGAACTCAGCGCGCCGGTCAATGCCCGCGCCAGCGCGTTCTGTTCGTCGGCGATGGCGGCTTCGACGAACGGGCGGTTGGCCCACTCGACCTCGCCGCCGACCAGATCCTCGGCGCGGTGGTTCCACGTGACCATCCGCCCCTTGGCGTCAAGAACGATGGCGGCTTCCGGCAGGTGGTCGAGCGAGGGATTGAGGGTGCCGTTGCCCAAGGCCAGACGCAATAGCAGATAGACCACCACCCCGCCCATGCCCAGCAAGCCCCAGGCGGCGGGTGTCGCGTCGGTCATCGCCATCGGCAGCGTCAGCCCGGATTCGGCCAGACTGCGCGACACGGTGAACCAGATGGCGCCGATTAGCACGAACACCAGCCCGCCGACGGCGGGGGTGATGGCCGGGCGGATCAGTCCTTCATGCTGTGGTCGCCCTGTGGATGCCGTCACCGTGTCCATCTACCCTTGTGTCGCCGAAGACGCCGCCCCATATCAAGTCGCCAGGATTGTGCGGGTGGTCGTCTTGCTCTTAGGCGTTGTTTCTTTGTAGAATACCCCCTAAGCGTGGAGGCGACAAGCTTGCCTTTTCGCCGTGCTGCATGACAAACGGCAAGAAATAAATGTTCAACATTGTAAGTGATCATTTGCCAATATTACGCAGTCATGTCAGCGGCGGAGGCCAGGGATGATCGTTCTGTTCACCGATTTCGGTCTGCAAGGCCCCTATGTCGGTCAGGTCAAGGCGGTGCTGTGGCAACAGGCGCCTGGTGTGCCGGTGATCGACCTGTTCGCCGACGCCCCCAGCCTGCGCCCGCGCGAGGCGGCTTATCTGCTGGCCGCGTATGTCGATGCCTTTCCTGCCGGCAGCGTGTTCCTCTGCGTGGTCGATCCGGGAGTCGGCGGCGACCGCCCGGCAGTGGCGGCCAAGATCGACGGGCGCTGGTTCGTCGGCCCCGGCAACGGCTTGTTCGAGCCATTGATCCGCCGCGCCTCGATGGTCGAGGGCTATGGGATCGTGTCGCCGGAAGACCGGACGGTGTCGGCCAGTTTCCACGGCCGCGACCTGTTCGCCCCGGTGGCGGGCCGCTTGGCGCGCGGTGATACTCCGCAGGCTGCCGGTCTGCGCCCCGCCGCATTGCCGCGCGAAGCTGATTGGCCGGACGATCTCGCCTGCATCGTCTATGTCGATGGCTACGGCAATCTGATGACCGGCTTGCGCGCCTCCGGCGTGGATCCGGCGGCGGTGATCGAGGCCGCCGGGCGCCGCCTGACGCGTGCCCGCACCTTCTGCGAGGTGCCCGAAGGCGACGCCTTTTGGTTCGAAAACGCCAATGGATTGGTCGAATTGGCGGTCAACCGGGGGCGTGCCGATGCGGTGCTGGGCATCGGCCTGGGGGCTGTGGTGGTGGTCCATCCTTAGAAATAAACGGAGTTTATTGTTGCGTGGAAACGCGTAGAATACGCTCCAGATTGGGTGTGGCGGCACGCATAGTTGAAGTTTACCCCGCCCATGGGAGCAAGCGATGACCGTCAAGGTGAAGTTCTGGGGGGTGCGCGGCAGCATCGCTTGTCCGTCGCCCAACCATGTTGTCTATGGCGGGAACACCAGTTGCGTCGAAGTCAGTTGCGGTGACGCGAATATCATCCTGGATGCCGGGACCGGCCTGCGGGCTCTTGGTCAGGACTATCTGCGGCGGCAAGCGCTGTCGGGCGTGCTGCTGCTGACCCACACCCATTGGGACCACATCAACGGCTTTCCCTTTTTCACCCCCGCCTATCAGCCGGGCTGGCGCTTTCGCGTGATGGCCGGGCATCTGTCCGATGTCGGCGGCATCCGCTCGGTGCTGGCCAGCCAGATGGCCAATCCGATGTTCCCGGTGCCGCTGACCGCCATGCGCGCCGACATGCAGTACGAAGACTTCCGTGCTGGCGACACCCTGACCGATCTGTATCCCGGCGTGGTCGTGCGCACCGCGCCGCTACGCCACCCCAACGAGGCCACCGGTTATCGCATCGAGGCCGGTGGGCGGGCGGTCTGCTATGTCACCGACACCGAACACGTCCCCGGCCAGCCCGACGAGAACATTCTAAGGCTGATCGAAGGCGCCGATCTGGTCATCTACGACAGTACCTATACCGACGACGAATTCCCCGCGAAGGTCGGCTGGGGGCATTCGACCTGGCAAGAGGGCATCCGCCTGTGCCGCGCCGCCGGAGCCAAGCAATTGGCGATTTTCCACCACGACCCCGACCATGACGACAGCATCATGGAACGCATCGAAGACGAAGCCCGCACCGAATGGTCGGGCGCCTTGGTGGCGCGCGACAATCGGGTGTTAAGCGTCGGGTAAGGGACGGCTAGACTCGGCGAGTGCAAGTTCACGGCAGGTGGGTAAAATGACGGCAACAAAAGCTTTGGTGACGATACTAATCGGCGATAGCTATATCGCGATGTGGGAGAGGCTTTTTGCCTCCACCTGGCGAGCCTATTGCGAAAAACATGGCTATGACCTGATTGTCATCAAAGAATATATCGATAAATCCGACCGGGCCTTAACCCGTGGGCCGCACTGGCAAAAATGCCTGATACTTGAACGTGAGGAAGTGCGCAAATACGACCGCGTGGTTTGGGTGGATGCCGATATTGCGATTAACTTCCACAATGCGCCTTGCATCGTGGATGCGACGCCAAGACATCTTATCGGCGCAATGCATTACAATGACATGAACTGCATGACGCC